>DAMBCY010000322.1:0-4927 GCA_032056255.1 Cellulomonas sp.
GACCCGGCCCTCGCCGCGCGTCCGGGCGCCGGGATCGCCGCCGAGGCCCGGGTCGACCGGGTCGTCGCCGAGCAGGCCGGCACCGGCCCGACAGGGACGGCCGCAGCCGAGCCGGTCCGGGTCGCGCTGCCGCGGCACGGGCTCGTCCCGCTGCTGGACGCCGACGGCGAGCCCGGCGGTGCCGTCCCGCCCGCGGTCGGGGACGACGTCGTGCTCGGTGCGCACCCGGACGGCACGCCGACCCTCGTCGCCCTCGCGCCGCGCCGCACCGCGGTGGTCCGGGACGGTGCGGGCCAGACGTCGCACACCCAGGTGCTCGCCGCGAACGTCGACGTGGTGCTCGTCGTCGAGCACCTGGACCCCGACCCGAGCCCCGGCCGGCTCGAGCGGCTGCTGACCCTGGCCTGGCGGTCGGGAGCGACGCCGGTGGTCGTGCTGACCAAGGCCGACCTGGTGCCCGACCCCGAGGGGATGGCGGACGAGGTGCGCCGGGTCGCGATCGGCGCGGACGTGCACGCCGTCAGCGTGGACCCGGCCGGCGGCGGCAGCACCGGCCTCGAGCCGCTGCGCTCGCTGCTCGGCCCGGGCCGCACGCTCGTGGTCGTGGGCCCGTCGGGTGCCGGGAAGTCGACGCTGGTCAACGCCCTCGCAGGGGCGGAGGTCATGGCGACGGGCGAGCGGCGCGCGGACGGCCGGGGCCGGCACACCACGGTGCACCGCGAGCTCGTGCCGCTGGGCGACGGGGCCAGCCTCATCGACACCCCGGGTCTGCGCGGCGTCGGGCTGGTCGCGGACGCGGCCTCGCTGGGGACGACCTTCGCCGACGTCGCCGCACTCGCCGAGGGCTGCCGGTTCGCGGACTGCGGGCACGCGTCCGAGCCCGGGTGCGCGGTGCTCGCCGCCGTGGAGGACGGCACGCTCGCCGCCCGCCGGCTCGACTCGTGGCGGCGGCTCGGCCGGGAGGCCGCGTGGCAGGAGCGGCGGGCGGACGCCCGGCTCGCGCACGCCGAGCGGGCGCGGGTGCGGCAGGCGACGGCGGCGTACCACCGGATCACGCGGGCGCGGCCCGGGCGCTGAGTCACGCGGTCGGGTGGGGCGGGGGAGGAGGAGCCCCCGCGGCCCCGGTCGCTCGGCGGACGCCGGCGGTTGCGCGGCCGGGCACGCCGCCTTCCGTCCCGGGGGACTCCTCGGCACCCGGGCGGCTGCGCGGGATCGCCTGCCTGGGGACGGGTGCTCGGTCGTCCCCAGGTGTCAGGGTCGTCCCCAGGTCGTGCGTCGTCGTCCCCAGGGTCTGCGGCGCACCCGCCGGCGGCTCTGCCGTGCGTGACGTCCGGCCGTGGCGGCCACCTCCGACGGGCCCGCCCGCGCCGTGCCCGACCACCGACCGCGCCGACCCCGGCGACAATGGCTCCATGCCACCGCGCCGCCGCACCGATCCCGCGGTCGGCCGGGCCGCCGTCGCCGACTGGCGCGCCGACCCGACCGACGTCCGCGCCCGCCGCACCGCCGTCCGGTTCACGCTGGAGGAGCTCGCCGACGTCGCGCCCGGTCACACCGTCGAGGTCCGGGTCCCGCCGGACGGCGCGGTGCAGGCGGTCGAGGGGCCGCGGCACACCCGGGGCACCCCGCCGAACGTGGTCGAGACCGACCCGCAGACCTGGCTCGCGCTGGCGACCGGCGCCCTGACCTGGGACGAGGCCGTCGCGTCGGGGACCGTGGCGGCCTCGGGCGAGCGGGCGGACCTGGCTGCCTGGCTCCCGCTGCAGGCGACCCGGCAGCGCTGACCGGCCGGATCCGGCCGGACACGCGTCGTCGGACGGTGCCGGTGCCGGACACGTCCGGGGTGAGGGCCACCCCCGGACGAGGAGCGCGGCGATGGGGACGAGCCGCGACGGCGACGACCACGGGCTGGACGCCCTGCTCCCGTCGTCGCGCCCGACGGCCCCGCTCGCGGACGCGATGACGGAGGCCGAGGCCCGGTCCGACCGCGTGACGCTCAGCGGGACAGGACGACCGTCTCGCCCCGCTCGGCGTGCAGCGCACCCGCGCTCGCCGCGGCGAGCGTGGCGTCGAACGCGTCCAGCTCGGCGGGTGGGATCAGCAGGGTGAACCGGGCCGTGGCCGCGTACCCGACGTCGTGCAGCGCGCCGCCGTGGTTCTCGGCCCAGTCCCGCAGCACGCCGTGCAGGCGGCCCGCGTCGGCGTGCGGCGCCTCGACCACCACGCGGGTGGCAGCGCTCCGGTGCACGGTGCGGGACAGGTCCAGCGCCTCCGACGTCGCCGTCGAGTACGCCCGGACCAGGCCGCCGGCCCCGAGCAGCACCCCGCCGAAGTAGCGGGTGACGACCGCGACGACGTCGGTCAGACCCCGGCGGCGCAGCACCTCCAGCATCGGCACCCCCGCCGTCCCGGACGGCTCCCCGTCGTCGGACGAGCGCTGCTGGTCGGCGTGCGTCCCGACGACCAGCGCGACGCAGTGGTGCCGGGCGTCCCAGTACCGCTTGCGGACGCCGGCGATGACCGCGTCCGCCTCCGCGACGTCCGCCACCGGCTGCACCAGCGCGAGGAACCGGGACCGCTTCACGACGAGCTCGTGCTCGACAGGTCCCGCGATCGTGGCGGGGTACTGCCGGTCGGCTCCGGGTCCCGGTGTCATCGCCGCGAGCCTAGGGCCTGCGCGGCACCGCGCGACGTCCGGGACCGGCCGCCACGGCGGGGTGCGGCGTCACTCCCCGGTGGCGCCGTCCGCCGCCTCGCGCAGCAGGTCCGCGTGCCCGTTGTGCCGCGCGTACTCCTCGACCAGGTGCAGCAGGACCCACCGCAGGCTGACGTGCTCGCCGTGCCGTTCCCGCGCCGCGAGGGTGTCCAGGCCCGTGGTCGACAGCGCCTCGTCGACCGCCGCGTCCGAGGCCGCCACCGCCTCGTCGAGCAGCCGCCGCGCCGCGCCGGGGTCGAGGTGCCGGGCCAGGTGCCAGTCCGCGTCCCGGTCGTCGTCCCAGCCCAGCGACGCCCACGGCTCGGCCGGGTCCTGGCCGCGCAGCACGTACCCGCACCAGAAGTCCTCGACGTAGGCCAGGTGCGTGAGCAGCGAGGCCAGCGTCATCGTGCTGGGCGGCAGCGTCCGGTGCAGGTCGGCCTCGGGGAGCCCCGCGGCCTTGAGCCGCAGCGTGTCCCGGTGGAACGCGAGGAAGGAGCGCAGCAGCGTCGCCTCGTCCCCACTGGGCGGCGGGTCCCGGCGGTCGACGGGGGGCGCGGGATCGGTCACGTCGGCCAGGTTACGGGTCGCGCGCCCGGCCGCCGTGGCCCGACGGCGCCCCGGGGCGACGCCTAGGATCGCCGGGTGGTCGACACGCAGCGCCAGGACAGCACCCCCGACGAGCAGCCCGTGGAGCAGGCTCCCGCCGAGGGCGAGTCGCCCGCGGCGGTGCGAGAGCCTGCGGCCGCGCGAGAGCCTGCGGCCGTGCCGGAGGCCGTGGCCGTGCCGGAGCCCACCGAGGCGGAGCTCGCCGAGGTCGCCGAGCCGGCGCTGGTGCGGCGCGCGCCCAAGGTCGGCGCGTTCCTCACCGCGGGCGTCCTGCTCGGCGCGCTGCTCGGGCTGGTCGCGGCGCTGGTCGCGGGCCCGTCGAGCGAGCTGCGACCGGACGGGTCGGCGTTCATCGGCGTCCTGGACGGGCAGGGCGGCGTCCGGCTGGCCTCGGCGTTCGCCGGGGCGCTGCTCGGCGCGCTGGTCGGCGCGGGGCTGGCGCTGCTGGCGGACCGGCGCAGCGTCCGGCGCGCGGAGCGCGACCGCCGGGGCTGACGCCGCGCCGGCCGGGGGCTGACGCCGCACCGGCCGGGAACGGACGCCGATCCCGCCGGGGCCGGCGCCCCGACCGTCCCGGGACGTGCCCGACCGCCGGGACGAGGGGAGGCCGGCCCGAGGTCGTGTGCGACCATGGAGACGTGGCCCCCCGCGGAGACGGACTGCTCAACCACGACCTCTTGCCGAACGAGAAAGGTCCCCAGGACGCCTGTGGCGTCTTCGGGGTCTGGGCTCCCGGCGAGGAGGTCGCCAAGCTCACCTACTTCGGGCTCTACGCCCTGCAGCACCGCGGGCAGGAGTCCGCGGGCATCGCGACGTCGAACGGCGAGCAGCTGCTGGTCTACAAGGACATGGGGCTCGTCTCCCAGGTCTTCGACGAGACCGCGCTGAACGCCCTGCACGGCCACATCGCCGTCGGGCACGCGCGGTACTCGACCACCGGTGGCAGCACGTGGGAGAACGCGCAGCCCACGCTCGGCGCGACGGCCGGGGGCACGGTCGCCCTCGCGCACAACGGCAACCTGACCAACACGGCCGAGCTGGTGGACCTGGTCGCGGAGCGCTACGGCGCTCAGCGGCGCGGCGAGCTCGCGCGCGGCAACACCACGGACACCGCGCTGGTGACGGCGCTGTTCGCGGGCGACCCGGACCACACGCTCGAGGCCACCGCCATGGAGGTGCTCCCGCGGCTGCGCGGCGCGTTCAGCCTGGTGTGGATGGACGAGCACACCCTGTACGCCGCGCGCGACCCGCAGGGCGTCCGCCCGCTGGTGCTGGGCCGGCTCGAGCGCGGCTGGGTCGTGGCGTCCGAGACGCCGGCGCTCGACATCGTCGGTGCGTCGTTCGTCCGGGAG
Source organism: Cellulomonas sp. (assembly GCA_032056255.1). Lineage (GTDB taxonomy): Bacteria > Actinomycetota > Actinomycetes > Actinomycetales > Cellulomonadaceae > Cellulomonas. The sequence goes on from DAMBCY010000322.1 coordinate 4,657, forward strand.
ATCGAGCCGGGCGAGCTGGTCGCGATCGACGCCGACGGCCTGCGCACGCAGCGGTTCACCGAGCAGCAGCAGCGCGCCGGCTGCGTGTTCGAGTACGTGTACCTGGCCCGGCCGGACACGACGATCGCGGGCCGCTCCGTGCACGCCGCGCGCGTCGAGATGGGCCGCCGGCTCGCGGCGGAGCACCCGGTCGAGGCCGATCTCGTCATCCCGGTGCCGGAGTCCGGCACCCCCGCGGCGGTGGGGTACGCGCAGGCCTCCGGTATCCCGT
>DAMBCY010000323.1:0-4907 GCA_032056255.1 Cellulomonas sp.
TGAGCGCCCGGGTGGAGGTGACCGGGACCGCACCCGGCATGTTCGCGACGCAGTAGAACACGGCGTCGTGCACGGCGAACGTCGGGTCGGCGTGGGTCGTCGGCCGGGTGGACTCGAAGCACCCGCCCTGGTCCACGGCGATGTCCACCAGCACGGACCCCGGCCGCATCGTCGCGACCATCGCGTCGGTGACCAGCCGCGGTGCCCGCGCACCGGGGACGAGCACCGCGCCGATCACCAGGTCCGCGTCCGCGACGGCCTCCTGCACGGCCAGGGCGGACGACGCGAGCGTGCGCACCCGCCCGCCGAACGCCGTGTCGAGCTCCCGGAGCCGGGGCACGGACAGGTCGAGCACGGTGACGTCGGCGCGCATGCCGAGCGCGACCTCGGCCGCGTGCTGCCCGGCGACGCCCCCGCCGATCACCACGACCGTCGCGGGGGCCACGCCCGGGACGCCACCGAGCAGCCGCCCGGACCCGCCCCCGCTGCGCATGAGGTGGTACGCGCCCACCTGGGGCGCCAGGCGACCGGCGACCTCGCTCATCGGGGCGAGCAGCGGCAGGCTCCCGTCCGGCAGCTGCACGGTCTCGTACGCCACGGACGTGACGCCGGACGCGAGCAGCGCCTCGGTCTGCGGCCGGTCGGCGGCCAGGTGCAGGTAGGTGAACAGCAGCAGGTCCTCGCGCAGGTAGCCGTACTCCGAGGCGATCGGCTCCTTGACCTTGCAGACCAGCTCGGACGACGCCCAGACCTCGGCGGCGGTCGGCACGAGGCGTGCGCCGACGGCGGCGTAGTCGGCGTCCGCGATCGCCGACCCGACGCCGGCGCCGGACTGCACCAGCACCTCGTGCCCGCGGGCGACGAGCTGGTGCACACCCGCGGGCGTGATCGCGACGCGGAACTCGTTGTTCTTGACCTCGGCGGGGATCCCGACCTTCATGACGACACTCCAGTTCGACGACGCTCGTGCGGCTGCCGCGGGACCGGCCGGCCCGGCGCGAGGGCACCAGACTGAACTTCGTGGTGTGACAGGCGCGTAACGGTGTGTGTCGCTTCGTTACGCTGACCCTATGACCGAACTTCCTGCGGCGCGCGGTGCGACCTCGGTCACACCGGTGAACGATCTTCGGCTCGACCGGGTGGACCGGCGCCTGATCCGCCTGCTCCAGGCGGACGGGCGGATGGCGAACAACGCGCTGGCCGCCGCGGCGGGCATCGCCCCGTCCACGTGCCTCGCCCGGGTGCGCGCGCTCCGGCAGGCCGGCGTCATCCGGGGCTTCCACGCCGACGTCGACCCGCAGGCGCTCGGCCGGGGGCTGCGCGCGATGGTGGCGGTGCGGATGGCGGCCGGGTCGCGGTCCGCCCTGGAGCCGTTCGCCCGGTCGGTGGCGGGACGGCCGGAGGTGCTGGACGTCTACTTCCTGGCCGGTGCCGACGACTTCCTGCTGCACGTGGCCGTCCGCGACACCGACGAGCTGCGCCGGTTCGTGGTCGAGCAGCTCAGCGACAGCCCGGACGTGGCGTCGACCGAGACGTCGCTGGTGTTCGAGCACCTGCGGGGCTCGGTGGGCGGCTGACCGGCACCACCCACCGCCGGGCGGCGGGACCGCCGGACCTCACCCCGCCAGCGCGTCCCGGACCTCCGCCCACGCCCGCGACCGTCGCCACGTGGCCGCGACCTCGGACGGCCGGGCGCCGTGCGCGGCGAGCCACAGCGCCTGCTCCGTCGACCGCGCGTGCGACCAGGACGCGACCGCCACCGGGTCGAGCGCCGCCCGCTCGGCCACCAGCCGGGTCCGGTCGCGCAGCTCCCGCACGGGGTCGGGCGTGCGCCACGGCGCGCCCACCTGCTCCAGGAGCGGCCAGGGGTCGTACGCCGGGTCGCCCCTCATCGCCTTGGGGTCGATCGCGCACCAGCCGCCCGGCGCCCGCAGCAGGTTGCCGGGGTTGAGGTCGCCGTGCAGGAGCACCAGCCGCGCCGGCGCGGGCGCCCGCAGGACGTCGAGGGCGGACGTGAGCAGCCCCGGGTCGAGGCCCGTCGCCGGGTGGGCCGCCGCGCGCCGCTCCATCAGCCCGGCCCAGCCGGCCGCCACCGCCGTCAGGTCCGGGACGACGGCCGGCGTCGCGCTGCCGTGCAGCGCGCGCAGCACGCCCGCACCCTCGGCGAGCCGCCGCCGCACCGGCGTGCGGGCCGCGCGCAGCGGGGTGCCCGGCCGCACCCGCTCGAGCAGCAGCGCCCAGTCGCCGGCGTGCGCGTCGACCAGGCGCGGCGCGCCGGACCCGTCCCAGGCCCTCAGGACGGCGGCCTCGTCCCGCGCCTCGTCGTGCGGGTACGCGACCTTGAGGACGAGGTCGGCGCCGTCCGGCCCGGTGACCGGCGCGCACCACGAGGCGGACCCGGAGGCGAACGGCTCCCCCGCCCTCAGGTCCCACCGCTCGAGCGCCCGCGCGACGAGCTCCGGCAGCCGTGCCAGCCAGGCGGCACCGCCCGGCGCCCGGCCGGCCCCCGTGCGCACCGCCGCCGGGACGACCACCGGCACGGTCCCGCGGCGCGCCTCCCCCGGGACAGGGACGCACGTGCGCACGATCGGCGCAGCTCCGCCCGGCGCGGGTGACGACGGCGACGCGGGCACGAGGCCCAGGCTAGGGCGGCAGGGACGGGGGACGCCGCGTGGAGACGTACCGGAAGCAGCGCGCGGACGCACCCCCGGGCTTCTTCGCGTGCGAGGCCGCGGGACTGCGCTGGCTGTCGGTGCGCGGTGGCGCCCCGGTCGTGGCCGTGCGGGACGTCGGCGCCACGCACCTGGAGCTGGACCGGCTGACCGAGGTGCCGCCGACCCGGCGCGCCGCGGCCGAGCTCGGTCGCGGGCTCGCCGTGCTGCACGACGCGGGCGCCCCGCGGTTCGGCTCGCCCCCGGACGGCTGGCACGGCGACGGGTTCTTCGGGCCCCTGGACCAGCCGCTGCCCATGCCCGCCGGCGACCACCGGCGCTGGGGCGCGTTCCTGGCGGACTGCCGGATCGAGCCGCTCGCGCGGGAGGCGGAGCGACGCCGCGCCCTCGGGCCCGACGACCTGACGCTGCTGCGGCGCCTCGCGGAGGTCCTGCGGGCCGGTGGCCTGGACGACGACGAACCGCCCGCGCGGCTGCACGGGGACCTCTGGTCCGGCAACGTGCTCTGGACGGCGGCAGGCGCCACGCTGATCGACCCGGCCGCGCACGGCGGGCACCGGGAGACCGACCTCGCGATGCTGGCGCTGTTCGGCTTCCCGTACCTGGACGACGTGCTCGCCGCCTACCAGGACGTGCACCCGCTGCGGCGCGGCTGGCGGCACCGGGTCGCGCTGCACCAGGTGTACCCGGTGGGCATGCACGCCGTGCTGTTCGGGGGCGGGTACGCGGCGCAGCTGCGCCGCCTGGTGACGCCCTTCGTCTGACCCGCGGTGCCGCGGTCCGGCACCCACCCGGCCCCGGCACCACGACGGCCCCGGTGCCGACCCGCCGGCGTGTGCCGGCCTGATCGGCCCCGGGGCCGTCGGCGCCAGGTGGCAGCATCCGTACGCCACCGTCCGTCGCGCCCGCTTGTCCTTCTCCCGCGCGACCTGAACCGTCCCGGCCTCGTTGAGGACCGTCGGTGACGAGCCACCCGTCCCGCGTCCGTCCACCCCTCACGAGGGGCGCGTGCTCCGCGTCCGGGCCGGTCCTCCCGCGGTGGGATGCTGCCACCACCGCGCGGACCGGGAGCCCGAGTCTCGCCGGGTACAGCGCAGCCGGTCCAACGTTTATTCCGGGGCTCAGCCCACCGGGTCGGTGGTCATGCGCGCCGTGAGCGTCACGGTGCTGCCGGCCTCGACCGTGCCGGACGTGGGGTCCTGGGTGACGACGACCCACGCGGTGGGGTCGTCGATGGCACGGTCCTGGCCGGTCGCGTCGGTGACCTCGACGACGAGGCCGCGGGCCTCGAGGGTCTCCTGCGCGGTGGTGAGCAGCAGGTTCGTCTGGTCGATGACGGTGACATCCCCCGACACCTCGGCGGTGGTCGCCGCGGCGGACGGGCTCTCGTCGGCGGTGGACGCGTCGTCCGAGCTGCCGGAGCAGGCGGCGAGCAGGGCGGCCGTCGCGACGGCGGCGGCGACCACACCGAGCGTGCGCGTGGTCGAGCGTCGGGCGATGGACATGTTCATCGAGGCCCTCCTGGGCATGAGGCAGTGCGTGTATCGGCCGCGGCACCCGGGGTCGCCGGAGGCCGCGGAGGGCGCGGCGACAGGTTCACGCTGCGCGGTGGCGGGCGCCGAACGGTTGTCGGGCTGCCGCGTGGGACGGACCCGACGGGTCCTGCGGCTGGCACGCCCTCGGCAGCCACCCTACGCCTGTCGACCGACAGGTTTCGTCCCGGAGCCCCTCCGGGCCGTGTCGGGGCGCGTCCGCGCCCGTCGCGGTCAGGCGTCCAGCTCGGGCTCCTCGGGCTCGGCGAGCGACAGGACCGCGCCGACGACGCCCGGCACGGCGGTGACCTGGCGCTCGACGGCGGCCAGGACGTGCGACGCGTCGTCCTCGGCCGGGTTCCCCGTCAGGTCCACCGCGCCGGTGAGGAAGATCTGCCGGGCGCCGACCACCTCGAGACGCAGCTGCGTCACCCGGGCGACCCCGGGCATCGCGAGCAGTGCCCGCACCGCGGCGCGCTGCAGCGCGGGATCGGCGGTCTCCCCCACCAGGAACCGCCGGTTGCGGTCGATCAGCAGCACGGCGACGACGCCCAGCAGGACCCCCACCAGGATCGACCCGATCGCGTCCGGGACCGGGGACCCGGTGACCTGGTGCGCGGCGATGCCCCCGACGGCGATCACGATGCCGACCAGCGCCGCGGCGTCCTCGAAGAAGACGGCGCGCACGGTCGGGTCGGACGTC
>DAMBCY010000324.1:0-3453 GCA_032056255.1 Cellulomonas sp.
CAGCTGACGATGAAGCCGGCGTTCGCGAGCGAGCCGTTGTCGGCCTCGCCGCGCGCGACGGCCTTCTTGGCGTTCGACCCGACGATGATGCCGGGGATGCTGGTGAACACGGAGCACAGGAAGAACCCGACCAGCCCCAGCACGAGCGACCACACGGCGAGGTTGTTCTTCGGGTAGTAGCCGCCGTAGGCGGCGCCGCCCTGCGGGTAGGCGGCGGGCTGGCCGTAGGGCTGCTGGCCGGCGGGCTGCTGGCCGTACGGCTGCTGACCGTAGGGCTGCTGGCCGTAGGCGCCGGGCTGCTCGCCGTACGCACCCGGCTGCTGGCCGTAGGGCTGCTGCCCGCCCGGCTGGTCGCCGGAGTACTGCCCGTACTGCGGGATGCCGCCGGGCTGCTGCCCCGCGCCCGAGCCGTCCGGGGCGGAGTACGGGTCCTGCGGCGGGTTCGGCGTGGACATGGGCGGCTCCTGACGTCGTCCTCGTTCGGGCCGGCGTCCGCGCTGATCGCGCCTGTGCCGGAGCACCAAGGTCTACCGGAGCGGAGGTCCGCCGTCCAGCGGGCCACGCCGCCGCCGTCCGACCGGGTGCAGGCCGTCGGGGCTGGTCAGGGGCTGGTCAGAGCTGGCCCGGCGCGCCCGGCGTCAGTGACCGCCGGTGCGCCGTGCCTTCGCGACGGTGTGCCGCCCGCCCTGGCCGTAGCCCGCGGCGCGGAGCACCCCGCCCACGAGGATCCCCGCCAGCGTCACGCCCATGCCGACCCAGAACAGCCAGACCAGCGACACGATGAGCCCCAGCGCGGCCACGACGGCGCCGACCAGCACGACCACCGTCGTGGTCCACGCGGCGGTGGTGTGACCGTGGTTCGTGGGCGGGGCCGTGGGGGGCAGCCGCAGCGTCTCGGCGTGCGGGGCCTGGGACGAACCGGTCACGACACCGGGAGAACGGACCGACTGCTCGACCATCGTGGGCACACCTTTCATGACGTCGTGTCGTCACCCTAGCGGACGGTTCAGGTCGGGTCGTCCCCGCGCGACAGCGCGTCCCAGGTGCTGCGCTCGTCGACGACACCCGTGCGGCCGGGCCCGTCGTCCCCGGCGGGAACCGGTGCGCCGGCGGCGGCCGCGCGCGGGACGCCGGACGCGGTCGACGCGCCGGTCACGCCCCGTTCGTGCCGGTCGGACGGCGCCGACCAGCCCCCGGAGGCCCGGGCGAGGCCCACCGCGGCGGCGACGACGAGGACGCCGAGCGCCGCCGCCACCCAGGGCCACGGCGCGACGTGCGGGCCGTCCGTGAGGCTGGGTACCCCGGTGGCCGCGGCGGCAGCCCGCTCGGCCGCACCACCGGCCCCGGAGCGTGCGGTGAGCGCGGAGGCCAGCACGAGCGCACCCGCCCCGGCGACGACGCCGACGACGATCCAGCGCCCCGCGCGACCGACGAGCCCGAGCGCACCCGCCGCGGCCAGCAGCACGAGCGCCGCGGCCACCAGCCCGGGCGCGGCGGCGGCACCGCCGACCGTGACGGCCACCTCGCCCACCACCGGGCTCGCCGCGGTGGCGGTCACCCACGCGGGCAGGGCGGTCAGGGCGACCAGCCCGGACAGCACGAGCACCCCGAGCACCCAGCGCCCGCGACCGGGCCGGCGGGCCGCCGCAGCCGACGGGTCCGCCGCGGCGGCGCCGGGGGCCGGGCGCGGGGACGGCGCGGGGTCCGTCACGGCCGCCCCGCCCGGCGCAGCCGGGACGCCACCTGCACGGCCCGCACCGCGGCGGCGGCCTTGTCCCGCGACTCGCGGTACTCCGCGGCCGGCACCGAGTCCGCGACGATGCCCGCGCCGGCCTGCACGCTCGCGCGGCCGTCCCGGATCAGCGCCGTGCGGATCGCGATCGCCATGTCCATGTCACCGGCCAGGTCGAAGTACCCCACCGTGCCGCCGTAGATGCCGCGGCGCGCGGGTTCGATCTCGTCGATCAGGGCGATCGCCCGCGGCTTCGGGGCGCCCGACAGCGTGCCGGCCGGGAAGGTCGCCGTGAGGGCACCCAGCGCGGTCGCGCCGGCCCGCAGCCGCCCGACCACCGTCGAGCAGATGTGCATGATGTGGCTGAACCGCCGCACCTCCATGAACTCCACGACCTCGACGGTCGCCGGCTCGCACACCTTGACCAGGTCGTTGCGCGCGAGGTCCACCAGCATGAGGTGCTCGGCGCGCTCCTTGGGGTCGGCGAGCAGCGCGTCGTGCAACGCCCGGTCCTCCTCCGGCGTCGCGCCGCGCGGCCGGGACCCCGCGATCGGGAACGTCGTCACGTGGCCGTCCGTGACCTTGACGAGGGTCTCCGGGCTGGACCCGACCACCGCGAAGTCCCGGCCGTCGGCGTCCTGCAGCTGCAGGTAGTACATGTACGGGCTCGGGTTGATGGTGCGCAGCACCCGGTAGACGTCGAGCGGGTCCGCCGGGCAGCCCAGGTCGAGGCGCTGCGACAGCACGACCTGGAACACCTCGCCGTCCCGGATCGCCTCCTTGCCGACCGCGACCGCGGCCTCGTACTCCTGCGGGGTGGACCGGAACTCCAGCTCGGGCACCGGGACGTCGGCCAGCAGCGCCGTACCGGGGCCCGCGGGCCGCAGCATCGCCTCCTGCATCGCGTCCAGCCGGGTCAGCGCGTCGGCGTACGCCTCGTCGACGCGCTCGTCGGTGCCGTCGAAGTTGATCGCGTTCGCCACCAGCCAGACCGAGCCGTCCCGGTGGTCGGTGACCGCGAGGTCGCTGGCGAGGCACAGCGTCAGCTCCGGGACGCCGAGCTCGTCGGGGGCGGCCGCCGGCAGGGTCGGCTCCCAGTACCGGACCACGTCCCAGCCCAGCGCCCCGACGAGGCCGCCGGTCAGCGGGGGCAGGCCGGGGACCGCGGGGGTCCGGAGCACCTCGAGGGTCTCGCCGAGCACGGCCAGCGGGTCGCCCTCCCGGGGGACGCCGGCGGGCACGTCACCCGTCCAGACCGCCCGGCCGTCGCGCACGCTGAGCGTCGCCCGGGACCGCACGCCGACGAACGACCAGCGCGACCACGAGCCGTCCTGCTCCGCGGACTCGAGGACGAACGTGCCCGGGCGCCCGCCGGCCAGCGTGCGGTACAGCCCGACGGGCGTGGTGTCGTCCGCGAGCAGGCGGCGGACCACCGGGATGACGCGGTGCGTGGCCGCGCGGCTCCGGAACTCCTCGAGCACGGGCCAGGTGGAGCCCCAGGGGACGTCGACCGCGGCGGCGGCCGGCCCGGCCGTGCCGGGGGCGTGGGTCGTCACGCCGGGGGCGTCGGCGGTCACGCCGGGTCCCCCGCCGTCGCCACGGGCCGCTCGCCGACGACGGCGTCCAGCGAGCCGCCGGCCTCGAAGCAGGTGCGCGTGCCCGTGTGGCACGCGGCGCCCACCTGGTCCACCCGCACCAGCAGCGCGTCCCCGTCGCAGTCC
>DAMBCY010000324.1:3463-4902 GCA_032056255.1 Cellulomonas sp.
CAGTCCAGCGCGACGGACTTCACGTACTGGGCGTGGCCCGACGTGTCCCCCTTGCGCCAGTACTCCTGCCGCGACCGGCTCCAGAACGTCACCCGTCCGGTGGTCAGGGTGCGGTGCACCGCCTCGTCGTCCATCCAGCCGACCATCAGCACCTCGCCGGTGTCGTGCTGCTGGACGACCGCGGCGACCAGGCCCGCGGCGTCGCGGGTCAGGCGCGCGGCGAGGGCCGGGTCCAGCGCGGACGGCCGGACCGGGTCGGGCGTGCGGGCGGTGTCGGGGGTCGGGTGCTGTGCCACCGGGCGATCCTCCCACGGGCTCGCGCGCCGGAGCGGTCGGCGTCCGCGGGGGCGGGACCCGGCCCGGCCGGTCAGCGGGTCTGCGACACCCAGGCCCGGTGCATGGCCGCGTACACCCCGTCGGCGTCGACGAGCTCCTCGTGCGGGCCGGTCTCCACGACCCGCCCGGCGTCGACGACCACCACGAGGTCGGCCGCCTCGGCCGTGGACAGGCGGTGCGCGATGGTGATCGTGCTCCGCCCGGTGGTGAGCGAGTCGAGCGCGCGCGCGATCCGGACCTCGGTGGCGGGGTCCACGGCGGAGGTGGCCTCGTCCAGCACGAGCAGGTCGGCGTCGGCCAGGTAGGCCCGGGTGAGCGCGACCAGCTGCCGCTCCCCCGCCGACAGCGCCTCGCCCCGCTGCCCGACCGGCGTCCCGAGCCCGGCCGGCAGCTCGGCCAGCCAGTCCGACAGCCCGAGCTCGTCGAGCGCCGCGCGCAGCCGCGGCTCCGCCGCGACCGGGTCCGGCGCCCGCCCGTCGGGACCGCGCAGCCCGTAGACGAGGTTGGCCGCCAGGCTGGTGTCGAACAGGAAGCCCTCCTGCGGCACCATGACGACCCGCCGGCGCAGGTCGGGCGCGCGCACCGCGCGCAGGTCGGTGCCGTCGAGCAGCACCGCGCCGTGCGTCGGGTCCATCAGCCGGGTGACGAGCTTGGCGATCGTCGTCTTGCCCGAGCCCGTGGCGCCGACGACGGCCACGGACCGGCCGGCCGGCAGGTGCAGGTCGATGCCGTGCAGCACCGGCGGCCCGTCGGGGTAGGAGAACCCGACGCCGCGCAGCTCGACCGCCGCCGGGCCGCGGGGCGACGGCACGCCGCCGGGGCCGGGGTCCGCGACCTGCACGGGCGTGTCGATGATGCCGAGCACCCGGCGCCAGCCGGCGACGGCGTTCTGCAGCTCGTTGAGCACCTCGGTCGCCTGCTGCACCGGCCCGGTGAACAGCTGCACGAGGAACAGGAACGCGAGCAGCCGGCCGACGCTCAGGTCCCCCGCGACGCCGAGGTACGTCCCCGCGACGACGACCACGGCGAGCACGAGGTTCGCCACGAGCACGCCGGACGAGAAGACCACGGCCACCGTGTTCTGGGCGCGCACCATGGTATCA
>DAMBCY010000325.1:0-4898 GCA_032056255.1 Cellulomonas sp.
GCGGCGGCGAGCGGCTCGGAGCCGTGCAGGTAGAACGGCGTCTTCGGGCCGTGCTCGTTCGGTTGCCACTCGTAGTAGCCGTCCATCGGGACGAGCGCCCGCCGGCGCGCGGCGGCCTTGCGGAACGCGGGCTTGTCGAGCAGGGTCTCGGAGCGCGCGTTGATCATCCGCGAGCCGATCGCGACGTCCTTCGCCCAGGACGGCACGAGGCCCCACCGGGCGCTGCGCAGCTGCCGCTGCGGGGCGCCGTCCTCCACCCGCTCCAGCACGACGGGCACGTCCTGCGTGGGCGCGACGTTCCACGACGGCGTCCGGTGCTCGCCGAGGATCCGGTCCACCAGCAGGTCGCGCTCCAGCTCGTCGTCGACCCGGGACTGCGCGTAGCGGCCGCACATGGGGACAGTCTGGGGCGGTTCGTCCCGGTGCGCGCGGTGGGCCGTGCGGGGGCCGGGTGGGCCGGCCCGGCACGGACCGGGAGCGCCCCGCGGTGACCTGCGTCGTAGGCTCGGGCCGTGCGCGCGACTCTGATCCACGGCCCCCGCGACGTCCGCCTCGAGGAGGTCCCCGACCCGGTGCTGCGGCGGCCGACGGACGCGCTGGTCCGCGTCGTCGCGTCGTGCGTGTGCGGGTCCGACCTGTGGCCCTACCGGGGTGTGCGCCCCACGCCGGCGCCCCGCCGGATCGGGCACGAGTTCGTCGGCGTGGTCGAGGAGGTGGGCGCGGACGTCCGCACCCTGCGGCCCGGGCAGTTCGTCGTGGCGCCCTTCATGGTGTCCGACGGGACGTGCCGGCACTGCCGCAACGGCGTGCACACGTCCTGCGAGCGGTCCTCGGGCTGGGGCGGGGACGACGCCGAGGGGCTGTTCACGGACGCCGGGCAGGGCGAGCACGTCCGCGTCCCGCTGGCCGACGGCACCCTCTACGCGATGCCGGACACCCCGGACGCCGACCTGCTGCCGCACGTGCTCACGCTGACCGACGTCATGGGCACCGGGCACCACGCGGCGCTGGCCGCGGGCGTCCGGCCGGGCTCGACCGTCGCGGTGGTCGGCGACGGCGCGGTCGGGCTGTGCGCCGTGATCGCGGCCCGCCGGCTCGGGGCCGAGCGCGTGATCGCGATGTCCCGGCACGAGCCGCGCCAGGCGCTCGCGCGCGAGCTCGGCGCCACGGACGTCGTCGCCGAGCGCGGTGACGAGGGCGCGGCCGCGGTGCGCGACCTGCTCGGCGGCATCGGCCCGGACCACGTGCTGGAGTGCGTCGGCACCAAGGAGTCGATGCAGCAGGCGCTCGACACCACGAGGCCGGGCGGTCGCGTCGGGTTCGTCGGCGTCCCCGCCGGTGGCCCCGAGCTGCCCGTGTCGCAGATGTTCGGCACCAACGTCGGCGTGTGCGGCGGCGTCGCCCCGGTGCGGGCGTACCTCGACGAGCTCGCCCCCGACGTCTGGTCCGGGGCGATCCTCCCGGGGAAGGTGTTCGACCTCGTGCTGCCGCTGGACCAGGTCGCCGAGGGGTACGCCGCGATGGACGAGCGCCGCGCGATCAAGTCGATGCTGCTGCCCTGAGCCGGGCGGTCGTGAGCGCCCCGCACCGGTAGGTTCGACCGCGTGAACCACCCGGACCGGCCCCGCCACCCAGAGGTCACCCTCGCCGACGTCGTGCGGCTGCTCGACACGCGCTACCCGCCCGGCACCGCCGAGTCCTGGGACCGGGTCGGGCTCGTGGCCGGCGACCCCGACCAGCCGGTCCGGCGCGTCCTGCTCGCCGTCGACCCGGTCGCCGCCGTCGTCGAGGAGGCCGTCGCCTGGGGCGCGGACCTGGTCGTCGTGCACCACCCGCTGCTGCTGCGCGGCGTGCACTCCGTGGCCGCCACGACCGCCAAGGGCGCCCTGCTGCACCGCCTCACCCGGGCCGGCATCGCGCTGTACACCGCGCACACGAACGCCGACGCGGCCGCCGGGGGCGTGGCCGACGAGCTCGCCCGGCTGCTCGGGCTGGTGGACCTGCGGCCCCTGGTCCCCGCACCCGCCGAGGCGCTCGACAAGCACGTCGTGCTCGTCCCGGCCGCCGAGGCCGAGCGGATGGTCGACGCGCTCGCCGCCGCCGGTGCCGGGGCGCTGGGGGAGTACCGGCGCTGCGCGTGGACCACCACCGGCGAGGGCACGTTCACGCCCGTCGGGGACGCGCGCCCGGCGGTCGGCCGGGTCGGCGAGGCCGCGCACGTCGTCGAGGCCCGGGTGGAGATGGTCGCCCCGCGGCGGATCCGCCGGGCCGTGGTCGCCGCGATGCGCGCCGCGCACCCCTACGAGGAGCCGGCGTTCGACGTGCTGGAGCTCGCGGGACGGGACGGACCGACCGGCGCCGGCCGCGTCGGCCACCTGCCCGGACCGGCGACGTTGCACGCGTTCGCCGAGCGGGTCGCCGCCGTCCTGCCGCCCACGGTGCAGGGCATCCGGTACGCCGGCCCGCCGGACGCGACCGTGCGGACCGTCGCCGTGGTCGGCGGGTCGGGGGACTCCCTGTTCGACGCCGTGCGTGCCTCCGCCGCGGACGTCTACCTCACCGCGGACCTGCGGCACCACCCGGCGTCCGAGCTCCGCGAGCGGGCCGAGTTCGAGGCCCGCGGCACCGCCGCCAGCCCGCCGTACCTGGTCGACGCCGCGCACTTCGCCTCCGAGTGGCCCTGGCTGGCGGGCGCGGAGCGCGACCTGCGCGCCGACCTCGCGGCGCTGGCCCCGGGGTCGGCGGACCCCGCCGGCGGCACTACGGTGGAGACCCGGGTGAGCACCCTGCGCACCGATCCGTGGACCGGCCGTGTCCCGGCGCCGAACGACCCGTCGGAAGGACACCACTCGTGACGAAGGCCAGCCCGCAGGACCAGCGGCGGATGCTCGACCTCCAGGCGCTCGACACCCGCCTGGACCAGCTCGCGCACAAGCGCGCGACCCTGGCGCAGCACGCCCGCATCGCCGAGCTCGACGGCCGGATCGCGGACCTCGACACCGCGATCGCGGCCTCGCGCACCTCGGTCGGCGACATCCGCCGCGAGGTCACCAAGGCCGAGACCGACGTCCAGATGGTCCGCGACCGCGCGGCCCGCGACCAGGCGCGCCTCGACTCCGGGGCCGGCTCCGCGAAGGACCTGCAGGCCCTGCAGTCCGAGATCGCGTCCCTGGCCCGCCGCCAGGGGGACCTGGAGGACGTCGAGCTCGAGGCCATGGAGCGGCTCGAGGCGCACGAGGCGGCGCTCGGCGAGCTCACCACCGCGCACGCGGCCCTGCTCAACGAGCGCGCGGGCGTCGCCGCCGAGCGGGACGCGGAGGTCGCCGTGATCGACGAGCAGGCCGCGCAGGTCCGGGTCGAGCGCGACGCCGTCGCCGCCCCGCTCGAGGACCGGCTGGTCCAGCTGTACGACCGGCTGCGCGGCCGGCTCGGCGGCGTGGCCGTCGCGGCGCTGCGGCGGGGCCGCTCCGAGGGCTCCGGCCTGCCGGTGCCGGCGACCGAGCTCGCGAAGATCAAGGCCACGCCCGAGGACGAGATCGTGTACTGCGAGGACTCCGGCCGGATCCTGGTCCGCGGCGAGGACGCGTACTGATGGTCGCCGACGGGCCGCTCGGCGCGGCGGCGCCGCTCGACCCCCGCGCGGACGCCCCGGCACCCGCCCGGCGGCCGCGCCCGTCCGGGGGTGCGCCCCGGTTCGACGACGCACAGCCCGTGACCGTCATCCTGGTCCGGCACGGCGAGACCGAGATGACCCTCTCGCGCGGGTACTCCGGCTCCTCGGAGCCCGGTCCGTCGCTCACGGAGCGCGGTCGCGAGCAGGCCGCCGCCGCGGGCGAGCTGGTGCGCCGCGTCGGACGCGACCTGTGGGGCGACATCCCGTACCCCACCGAGCTGATCGCGTCGCCGATGGTGCGCACCCGGGAGACCGCCGACATCATCGGGGCACGGCTGGGCCTGGAGCCGCGGGTGGACCCGGCGTTCCAGGAGGCCGACTTCGGGGCGTGGCAGGGGCTGACCGCCGAGGAGATCGAGCAGCGCTGGCCGGGCCAGCTGGAGCCGTGGCACGTCCGTGCCGACCTGCGGCCCGACGGCGGCGAGTCCATCGCCGACGTCGGCGCCCGGATCGGTGCCGGGCTCGACGCCCTGCTCGCCGCGGGCACGGACCGCACGGTCGTGGTCGTGTCGCACGCCGTGTCGATCCGCGCCGCCCTCGGCCGGACCATGGGCGCGCAGCCCGGGTCGTGGAGCCAGCTGCGGGTGGCCCCGGCGTCCGTCAGCATCGTGCGGCTGTTCGAGGACCGCCGGGCGGAGGTCGCCGTCGCGGGTGCGCCGAGCGAGGGCTGGGTCGCGCCCGCCTGACGGTCCGGGGCGTCAGACGGCCGTGAACGCCGCCTCGATGTCGTACGACGTGCCGCCGGTGAGCAGCGGGAGGTACGCGCCCCACATCTGCCGGATGCGGTCCGGCAGCGTCTCCAGCGCGTCGAGGTCGTTCGCGATGTGCTGGTTGCCGAGCCACGTGCAGACCAGCTGGTACGCGGTCGCGTCGACGTCCAGCGCGGGCTGGAGCTCCCCGGCGTCCCGTGCGGCGGTGAGGAACTCCGTGACCACCTGCACCCAGGCCACGTAGGGCGTCGGCAGGGTCGGGTCCACCACCGAGCGCTCGCGCACCAGCCGGACGGCGGCGCGGACGTGCACGTCGGCGACGTAGGCGTCGGCGACCCCCGCGGACAGCCGCACGAGCGCGTCGAGCCGCGGTCCGGGACGCTGCCGGGCCTCCTCGACCAGCCCGTCCCACCGGGTGTGGAACGACGAGACGATCTCGTGCGCCAGACCCTCCTTGGCCTTGAAGTGGAAGAAGATCGCCCCCACCGTCAGGTCCAGGGCCCCCGCGATGTCCC
>DAMBCY010000326.1:0-4864 GCA_032056255.1 Cellulomonas sp.
TACTGGAACCCGCGGCACGTCAGGTCGGGCTTGAAGCCCTTGATCGCGGGCAGCGGGGCGGGGGAGTCGTTCATGGGGTGTCGTACCCTTCTGGTTGATTGATCGGTGAAGCCCGGTTCTGCTTGGTCGTGGGGCCGGGCTTCGTCGTGTCTGGGGGTTGGCCGTCAGGCCGACTTCTCGGTCGGGGACCGCATGACCCACGCCCGGAGGTCCTCGACGAGCAGGACCGGCTTCGACGTCGGGTAGCGGGGCACGAGGTCCCCGGCCCGGACCGCACGGCGGATCACGTCGACCGAGTGCCCGGTCATCTCCGCCGCGGCGTGGTAGTCCACCGAGATCGGCGCGAGCGAGGCGAGGGAGCTCTTCACGCGACGGCCTCCTTCGGGATCGGGCGGGCCAGGCGGCGCACCTCGGACCGCTTCTGCCGGTTGCGGGCCTTGCCGCCCTTGCCGTTCGGCCGGAACCGGCCGGTCGGGGTCAGGTACCCGGCACGGACCAGGCGGCACATGACCGCGCCGATCTGCGCGGGGTTCACCCAGGTCGGCAGGAGCGGTCGCACGTCGGTGATGTGCACGAGCCCGCCGTGCTCGCTCGCGGCCCGCATGATCGCCACGCGCACGGCCTCGCGGGACTCCACCCGGGACGGACGCCAGTCCGTGGCGACCGCGTCGATCTCGTCGAACAGGGCCGCGGACATCAGGCCGCCGCCTCGACGGGGCGGGGAACGTCTCGCTGGACGTTTGACACCTTGGTCACGAACAGGACGTTTACGGGCACGTCGAGCACCTTGCAGATCGCCTTCGCTCGCGCCGGCTTCGTCCGCTTCACGTGCCCGCTCATGAGGTGACCGATCGTGGCCTTGGCGGTCGGCTCCCCGCGGTCCGTGACGGCCTGCGCCAGGGTCCGGGCTGAGTGGTCGCGGTACTTCATGTACTGGCAGAGCACCTGGCAGCTGATGAGCTCCACGTCGAACCTCCTCTCGATGACCCTCACAGCGTCTCTCCCTTCTCCGATCGCGTCAAGTGGCAAGTTGGACGTTAGACGGATTCGCCTAACCTGTCAACCCTGTGGTTTCGCGTGTTGACCTGCCTACACGCGTGTAGTTCGTAGACGGTCCGTCTAATCTGTCGTTAGACACCACGCCGTCTAGACAGGGAAGGTCACTGCCGTGAGTGACGACATCCCGGCCCGGTGGTTGCCGGACTTGGAACGACGCGGGCTCGTGTCGTACAGACGCCTAGGTGACGCGGCGGGCATCTCCCACGAGACTGCCCGGCGAGTGATCCTCGGCTACCGCACGACGGCACTGACGATCTCGAAGATCGCCGACGCCATGGGTGTCCAGATCGAGCGGATCCACGAACTCCGCAACGAGGACACCCCGGAGCCGCCGAGGGCCTGGACACCCCCGGAGTCCGCGTCACGACTCACGCACGAAGAGCGAGAGGCGCTCAGTCGCCTGATCTCGCTCATGACCCTCGGGCGTAGAGAGGACGGTGAGGGCGATGCTGAGCAGCCCACCCCCAAGACCCCGGGGCCTTCGAGCCCCGCTCCGACAGTCGAGCATCTGGACGCGCGTCGTAGGCGAGCGGAGACCCGCGCAGACGAGGCCACGGCCACTCCTGAACGGCACGCCGCGCAGCCGATGCCAGAGGGCGGCACCAGGTACCAGCAGTTGACGCGAGAGCAAGACGAGGCGGCTGAGCGCCCGGACCCGTCATGACGTCGTGGCTCGCCCGGGTGTTCGGGCGGAACGCGCCGACGACAAGCCCAGCACCCTCGGTCACGCGACCCGGCGACCCAGAGCACCTGACGTCCGTCGAGCGGCGAAGAGCATCCGAACGAGCTCGGCAGGAGCGCCAGCGCGAACAGCGCCTCATCGAAGGCGGCGTCGTCGCGGAGAGCGAGCGGCGAGGCCTGGTGCGCGGACGGCACTACACCGAGTGGCCCGACGTCGTCCGCGAGCTGAAGCAGGACGGTCGCCTCGACGAGGCCCTCGACCTGCTGATGGAGTGCGTCGGTGCGGCCGAACGCGACGCGGGATCTCGCGAGCCCGCGCCCTGGTACACCGAGCAGGCGGCGATCGTGCTGCGGAAGCTCGGTCGCCGCGACGACGAGGTCGCCGTGCTCGAGCGTTGGGTCGCTGCAGCAGGGGATCCGGGCCGTTGGGTGGGCTCGACCCAGCCCCGCCTCGTCGCTCGATTGGCGAAACTCCGAGGTGAGGGCGGTGCCCGCCCTCCCAGCTGATGTGTCAGTGGCCCCGGCTACCTTCGCGGGCATGTTCCATCCGTGGCGCCGGCTTCGGCACGAAGAGCACATCGACGTGGCGTGGCGACGCATGCCGACCCGCCGCGGGATGACGGTCGGCGGCGACCTGATCGTGCTGCACCCCGAGCAGCTGCAGGTCGAGCGGCGGTGCACCCTCACGCACGAACTCGTCCACGTCGAGCTCGGGCACGTCACCGCGTGCACCGAACGGGAGGACTGCGCGGCCCAGCGGCAGGCTGCCCGGTGGCTCATCGACATCGGCGACCTCCTCGACGTGCTGCGCTGGGCCGAGGACATGCGGGAGGTCGCCGACTGCCTGTGGGTCGACGAGCCGACCCTCATGGCCCGGCTCGACGGGCTCACGGCCGACGAGCGCGCGCAGATCGTTGCGCTGCACGCCGAGCTGGACCGCTCGTGCTGACCGAGCGCGACCGGGCGGTCCTCGACGTCGAGTCCCGCCACTGGCGGTACGCGGCCACGAAGGAGCAGCACGTGCGCGAGACCCTCGGCCTGACGCCGGTGCGGTACTACCAGGTGGTCGCCGCGCTGGTCGACCACCCCGACGCTGCTCGGGAGTACCCGCGGTTGGTCACCCGGCTGCGGGCAGTTCGGGCGCAGGGTCGTCGCCGGGCGGCGTGAGCCCGAGCGTCGCGGCCAGATCGTTCAGGGCGGCGCGGGTCCGCTTCGAGGACGTGTGCATGTAGGCCTTCGACGACAGGATCGTCGAGTGGCCCATGATCGCGGTGATCGTCTCGTCGTCGACGCCGGCTTCCCGCAGCAGCGTGGCTGTGGTGTGGCGAGCCTCGTACAGCTCGTAGCGGCGGCCGCGACCGTCCTCGTCGACCCGCGCGACCCGGGCCGCGTCCACGATGGTCGCCCACCCTGCGCGGTCCAGGCTGTCGAGCCCGGGGCGCCCGTCCGGTCGCGGCCAGACCAGCCCGTGCGGTGAGGTCGGGCAGATCTCGCGCCAGGCGAGGAGCGCGGACTCCATCCACGGGACCATGGGGATGACCCGCTTGCCCGCCGTGGTCTTCGGGCGCACCAGGTGCAGCGCCCCGTCGAGGCGGCGGGCGACGTAGCCGTCGGGTACCCGGAAGCCGCTGCTGCGGTCGCGGGGGACGTTGTACGGCAGGGCCTTGAGCTGCCAGGAGATCTCCATCTCGTGGTCGTCGAAGTTCACCAGCGACCAGCACAAGCCGAGAGCCTCGGCGGGTCGTAGGGCTTGCAGGAACGCGGCGACCCATCGTGACGCGTCGGGGCGGGCGGACGCGACGGCGAGGATCGCCAGGGCGTCGGGCAGCTCGATGGCGTCGCGGTCGCTCTCCCCGCGCGACGGCGCTTCGACCATGAGGGCACGCTGGGGCACCTTGTGGCCTTCGAGGAGCGCGTCGCGCAGCATCTTCTCGAGGACGACCTGGGTGCGTTGGGCGGTCGACGGCTTGCGGCCGGCGGTGATGATCGCGCGCGTGACGGACCGGATGTCCGCGGGCGTCAGGGCCTCGAGCCGCCGGTGCCCGATCGTGGGGATGATCCAGAGGTTCACGCACGAGCGGTTCGTGGCCCAGGACGTGGGGCGCAGGCGGCTGACGGTGTTCTGGAGCCACTGCTCGGCCCAGGTGCGCACGGTGGGCTTGGCTCCGACGACGGCGTCGTCGTCCTCGCTGAACGTGCGCAGCGCCTCCTTGATCTTCGCGCGCACGGCCTTCTCGCTGACGCCGACGACGCGCTTGCGCCGCCGGATGCCCTTGGCGTTCCAGCCGAGCTCGACGGAGCCCATCCACCGGCCCTGGCACTTGTGGTCGGCGCGGACCCGGGTGGGCTTCCCGTCGTCACCGGCGGGGCCGTCGACGAGCGGCGGGCAGGTCTCGTGGTCGTGTGCCTGGTACACCGAGCCGGTGCCGTGGGGGCGTCGCGTCTTCGCTGCCATGGGGTCCTCTCCGGGTGGGCCAAGCGGTGGGCCATTGCCAGCCTATGCGTGCCTACGCAAGCCGACGAACATGCAGGTCAGCGTGCTGAAGTGCGAGCCCAGTCTACCGCGTCCGTCTCGTTCGCAATGAGAAGGTCAGGGGTTCGAATCCCCTCAGCTCCACCCCGCGCACAAGGCCCGGACCCTCGCCGACGGAATCGTCGGCCGGGGTCCGGGCCTTGTCGGTGTTCTGGGACCGGTCGAGGGCGTCGGCGTCGACCTCGGGGTCGAGCAGCATCTCGAAGGGCCGGTAGTTCTCGACGCGGAGCTCGTCCTCCTCCCCGCGTGGCTCGACCACCGCGCGAGACGCCGGCCCGAGACGAGGAACCCGTACTCCTCGTCACGCAGCAGACCTGCGTCGGTAAACTCGTCTCGTGGAGCAGGCGGAATCCGACGACGGGACACCGATCGGGTTCGAGCTGATCGGCGCGACCCCGCGCACCGACAGCCCCGTGCTCGTCCTCCCCGGCGGGCCGTGCCGGGACCCCGCCTACCTCGGCGACCTCGCCGGGCTCGCGGACGACCGGACGCTCGCGATCGTGCACTTCCGCGGCACCCCTGCCACCGGCGGGCTCTCCCGCGGGTGGTGGACCGACGCAGCCGACGCGGTCGCCGTCGTCGACCGGCTCG
>DAMBCY010000327.1:0-4849 GCA_032056255.1 Cellulomonas sp.
GCGGCCGTGAGTTACTGGTCGAGCGCCGCCGCCTGCCAGGCCCGCAGCTTGCCCGCCGTCCCCCACGGCGCACGCCCGGGGAACGCCGGCGGCAGCTGCGATGCTGCCGACGTCGAGGCGTGCGAGGCGGGTGCGGACGAGGGGCGGCCCGCGGTGCTCACTGTCCGCCGGAGGAGTCGCCCGAGCCCCTGCCGCGGCCGAAGCCCCAGCGACGTCCCCCGCCGCCGGAGCCCTTGTCGCCGTCGCCACCGTCCTGCGGCTCCCGGAGACCCTCGTAGATCTCCTTGCACACCGGGCAGACGGGGAACTTGTTCGGGTCCCGGCCGGGGACCCACACCTTCCCGCACAGCGCGACCACGGGCTTGCCGGACAGCGCCGACTCCATGATCTTCTCCTTGCGCACGTAGTGCGAGAAGCGCTCGTGGTCACCCGGCTCGACGGCCTGCGTCTCCTCGACGCGCTCGAGGAGCCCGGTGCCCCCGCCGGTGCTCGGCTCCGAGATCCGGTCCGGCTCGGCGTTCGGAGGCAGGGGCTCGCTCATGCCGCCCATCGTACGTCCCCCCTCCCACACCCCTGCCTGCGCGCTCCCTCGCTGGCCGCCGACGAGGTCGTCATCCGTCGGCGAGGTCGTCATTCGTTCGTGACGACCTCGGCTACGCATGACGACCTCGCGCGACAGCGCGCGGCTCGAGGGCCGCGCGGACCCGACGCGCCAGAGTCGCCGGCGCACGCAGGTCCGTCCACGTGACGCGAAGCACCCGCCAACCGGCCTCCTCCAGCGCGTCCTGGCGGCGCTTCTCCGCGAACACCGCCTCGGCCGCCGCCCGCGCACCACCACCGCCGTACTTCACGAACCCGTCGAACTCCAGCAGCAGCCGAGCCCCGGGCCACCCGAGATCCGCGCGGAACCGTCCCGCCGAGGTCGTCACCGGCACCTGCAGGGCGGGAGCGGGGAGACCCTCCCGGTGCAGCCGCCAGCGGGTCAGCGTCTCCCCCGGCGACTCGGCACGCCCGTCGGCGAACGCCAGCACCTCGCGCGCCCGGACCACCCCGCGCTGCCCGGCGCCCTCCGCCAGCAGCTCGCGGATCCGGGCGGGGTCGGCGCCGATCCGCAGCGCGGAGTCGGCGATGACCAGCCCGTCCTCGCGGTGCAGGAGGCGCGCGCAGTCGACCGTGGTCCTCGCCAGCCCCGTCACCGGCAGGCGGTCCACCTCGGCGCGGTCGGCGATCGGGGGCGCGCCGTGGTGGCGCACGACCGCGGGGTCGCCGTGCGAGTGCGGGCGACTGTGCTGCACCAGGTGCACCTGGTCCGGGACCGCCAGGAGGTCACAGCCCCACAGCAGAGCCGCGGAGGTGTGGCTGAACCAGCTCGGGGACCGGCGATCCGCGTGCACGGCCCGGATCCGCGCCAGGACGACCCGGCGCTGCTCGACGTGCGCGGGCACCGGGCCGTCACCCTCGGGCGACGCGAGGTAGGCACCCCGCCGCAGCCGCTGCCAGGACGGGTCCCGACGGACGGCGAGCGTCTCCTCGGGTTCGAGGTCGCGCGCGAGCAGCAGGCCGTCCCGTGCCCGTCGGTGCAGCCCTCGGACTTCCCGCTCCGCGCTCCTCGCCATCCCGGCAGCCTGCCCGCCCGGGTGCCGTCAGCGCGACCTCCGGACCCCGACCTGTGGACGACCACCCCGCCCGCCCCGCGGCCCCTGGCACCAGGCCGCGCTCGACGTCGTCACAACGCGGCTAGGTCGTCATGTACGAATGACGACCTCGCCGCGTTCTGACTACCTCGTCGGCTCGGCGCTCAGGGCGCGAGCGGCGAGGGGGTCAGCGGAGGATGCTCGTGAGCTTCTTGCCGCGGGCGACCTCGTCCACCAGCTTGTCCATCTGGCGGATGCGCTGCATCAGCGGGTCCTCGATCTCCTCGACCCGGATGCCGCAGATCACGCCGGTGATGAGCGCCGCGCGGGGGTTCATCGCGGGCGCGTCGGCGAAGAACGCCTCCAGGGTCACCTCGTCCGCGACCACCCGCTCCAGGGCGCCGGAGTCGTAGCCGGTGAGCCAGGTGATGACCTGGTCCACCTCCGCGCGGGTGTGCCCCTTGCGCTCGGCCTTCGCCACGTAGTGCGGGTAGATCGCGCCGAACGGGGTGCCGAAGATCCGGTGGCCCGGCACTAGATGCCCTGCCAGCCCGGCTTCGAGGCGAACGTCTCGCGGTAGTACGAGCCCAGCTGCAGCCGGCTGGCCGCGGCCTCGTCGACCAGGAGGGTCGCGTGCGGGTGGTGCTGCAGGATGGTCCCGGGCCACATGGCGCTGACGGAGCCCTCGGCGATCCGGTGCACCGCCTCGGCCTTGTGCTTCCCCGAGGCGAGCAGGACCACGTGCTTCGCGGACATGATCGTCGCGAGGCCCTGGGTGAGGCAGTGCGTGGGGACCTGGTCGATGTCGCCGTCGAAGAACCGGGCGTTGTCCTCCCGGGTCTGCCGGGTCAGCGTCTTGATCCGGGTACGGGACGCGAGCGAGGACCCGGGCTCGTTGAACGCGATGTGCCCGTCCGTGCCGACGCCGAGCAGCTGCACGTCGACCCCGCCCGCCTCGGCGATGGCGGCCTCGTAGGCGGCGCAGGCGGCGGGGATGTCGGCGGCGAGGCCGTCGGGCCCGTGCACGTCGGCCGGGTCGATGTCGACGCGGGAGGCGAACTCGGTCTCGATGACGTTGCGGTAGCGCTCGGGGTGCTCGGCGGGGATGCCGACGTACTCGTCGAGCATGAACGCGCGGACCCCGGCGAAGGACAGCCCCTCCTCGGCGTGCCGGCGCGCGAGCTCGTCGTACACCGCGAGCGGGCTGGACCCGGTCGCGATGCCGAGCACGGCGCGGCTGCCCGCGGCCTCGCGGGCCTTCAGCACGCGCTCGATCGTGTCCGCCGCCAGCCGGGCCAGCTCCGGCCCGGGCGCGATGACGACCTCCATCAGGACTCCTTCCGTCCGACCAGCGCGGCGCCCACGGCACCCACCGGCACTCCGGGCGGCGCGAGGGTGACCCGCTCCGCCATCTGCATCGCGGCCAGGAACGCGGAGTCCCCGGCCTGTCGGTCGAGCTCGGCGCGCACCACGTCGAGCAGCGGGTCGCCGAGCTCGCTCACCCCGCCGCCGATGACCACGTGCGCCACGTCGGTGGTCAGCAGCAGCACCCGCACGGCCGCGGCGACGGCGTCCGCGAACCCGCTGCGCACGGCGATCGCCTCCGGGTCCCCGGCGGCGGCGGCCGCGAACAGCGCGACGGGTGCGGGACGGCCCGCGCGGTCCCGGCCCGGCTGGTCCGGCCGGTCGGGCCACGCGGCGCCCAGCGCACTCCCGGAAGCGTACTGCTCCAGGCACCCGCGCTGACCGCAGGGGCACGGCAGGCCGCCGGGGACGAGGACCAGGTGACCGATCTCCCCCGCCACCCCGCCGGCCCCGCGACGCAACCGCCCGTCGAGCACCAGACCGGCGGCGACACCCGTGCCGAGCGCGAGGAACGCGAGGTCCGGCGCGGGGTCGGGCAGCAGGTGCGCGGCGCCGAGCGCGGCGACGTTCAGGTCGTTCTCCAGGGCGACGGGGACGCCGCCGAGCGCGGCCGAGACCTGCTCGGCGAGCGGCACACCGGTCTCGATCCCGAGGTTCACGGCGTGCTCGACGCGCCCGGTCGAGGGGTCGACGATGCCCGGCAGGCCGATGCCGACCCCCGCGAGGTCGTCCGGCGCGAGACCGGCGTCGGCGGCCAGACGGCGGACCGCCTCGGCCGCGGTGGCGGCGACCGCCTCGGCCCCGCGCCGGGACGCGATCCGCAGACCGGGGCCGGCGGTGCCGTCGGGGTCGACGAGCACCCCGAGCGTCTTCGTCCCGCCGACGTCCAGGCCGACGGACCAGCCGGCGCGGGCTCTCTGGTCCCCCGGCCCCGCGACGTCGTCGCGCGGCCAGGTCGTCACGTCGTCCACGTCAGCCCTTCACCGCTCCGGACACGAGCCCCGAGGTCATCCTGCCCTGCACGAGGAGGAAGAACACGATCACGGGGACCGCGATCAGGGTGGACGCGGCCATGACCTCGCCCCAGTCGACGCCCCGGTTGGTGCTGGCGGCGAGGAACGACCGCAGCCACAGCGGCAGCGTGCGGGCGGACTCGGCGGGCAGCGCCACCAGGGCGACGGTGAACTCGTTCCACGCCTGCAGGAACGCGTACACGCCGGAGGCGACCAGGCCGGGGGCGAGCAGCGGGAACGTGATCCGCAGGAACGCCGTGGTCCGGGACAGCCCGTCGACCATCGCGGCCTCCTCCAGCTCGATCGGCACACCGGCGACGAAGCCGCGCAGCATCCAGATCGTGAACGGCACGACGGCCGCGGTGTAGAGGATCGAGACGCCGATGACGCTGTTCAGCAGGTTGGCCGCGGACAGCATCTTGTACTGCGCGATGAACAGGCCCTCGGCGGGCAGCATCTGGACGAACAGCACCGCGACGACGAACGTGAGCCGCCCGCGGAACCGGAACCGGCTGATGGCGAGCGCCCCGAGGAACGCGAACACCAGCACCAGGACGACGGTGGTGAGCGTGATCGCCAGGCTCATCCGCAGCGCCGAGCCGAACGTGTCGCCGTCCAGGACGGACCGGAAGTTCGACAGGGTCGGGTGGGTCGGCAGGAACGACGGCGTGGCGGACCGCAGGCGGGCGTTCGGCGTCAGCGCCGACAGCACCATCCAGTACACCGGGAACGCCCAGAGGGCGGCGACGACGATCGCGACCGCGCCGAGCAGGACCCGGCCCAGGCGCCGGGAGACGCGGGGGCCGGCGATCGTCCGCGCGGGCGGGCGGGCGGCAG
>DAMBCY010000328.1:0-4846 GCA_032056255.1 Cellulomonas sp.
GTGTGGCTGACGCCGACCACCCCGTTGGCCAGCACCCGGCCCAGGCGGTCGTTCGCGGGCCCGGAGCGCAGCACCTGCCGGTGCGACGCCTCGTGGGCGACGAACGCGAACTGCGTGAGCACGACACCGAGGCCGCCCGCGACCAGCAGCTGCAGCCACGAGTCGCCCAGCAGCACGAACCCGGCGCCGAGCGCGGCCAGCGTGCCGGTCAGCACCGCGAGCAGCCCGACGTAGAACCCGGGGGCCCGCTCCAGCAGCCCGGCCTCGCGGATCTGGGCCGACAGCGCCTGGTAGGTACCGGTGACGGCCTCCTGGCCTCGGCGGGCACGGGCGGCGAGCGGTGCAGTGGTCACGGGCGCTCCGGGCGTCGGGCCGACTTCCCAGCCGGGGTGGGTGAGCAAGGTGCTCGGCGTGCGGATGGCCGCCACAGTACGGTGCACTCCGGGCTGCCGCACGGAGGGTCCGGCAGGTGTCCGGGTGATCCTGCGCCGTCAGGCCGCGACGCGCGTCCGCGCCGCCTTCCAGTACCCGCAGAACGTCACGTCCGCCTTCGGGATCCCGGCGCGCACCCAGTGGCGGCGCGCGTCGGCGACCAGGGACTGCTCCCCCACGACCCAGGCGTACGACGCAGGCGGCACCGGAGCGGCCTCGAGCGCGGCGAGCACGGCACGCCCGGGGAGCGCGTGGGCGTCCTCGCGGAGCACCCAGCGGACCTCGACACCCGCGGGGCCGGCGAGCTCCTGCCGGTCCGCGGCGTCCGGGATCTCGATCCACGCCGTGCCGCGGGCGTCCGCCGGCAGCGAGGCCAGGATGCCGGCGGCGGCGGGCAGCCCGGTCTCGTCGGCGGCGATCAGCAGGTGCTCGTGCGCGGGTCCGGGCACGAAGGTCACGCCCTCGTCGAGGATCGCGACGGCGTCGCCCGGCGCGCAGGTCTGCGCCCAGGTCGCGGCCGGCCCGGACGTCCCGTCGGCGACGGACCCGTGCAGCACCAGGTCGACGTCGATCTCCGGCCCCTGCGGCCCGTCCGGGCGGTACGCGCGGACGGTGTAGTTGCGCAGCACCGGGCGCTCGGTGCGCGCGATGGCGAGGTAGCGCAGGTACGCGAGGGTGTCGAGCCTGTTCGGCAGCCGGGTCAACGACGCCTCGTCGGTCACGGGCAGGAACAGCCGGAACCACTGGTCGAAACCCATCGGACGGAACCGCTCGACGTCCGCGCCGCCGAGCACGACCCGGACGAACGTCGGGGAGATCTGCTCGCGGCGCAGCACGTGCAGCGTCAGCAGCTCGACGGTCTCGGGCTTGCGCCGCCCGGCGTTGACGTTGGTGCGCGCCACTCGATCCTCCCAAGGTAAGCCTTACCTTACCGACGGAGGCTAGCAGGTGCGGTGCCGGGACCCGCGGCGGCCCCGACCCGGGACCTGGGTCCGGGCCCGGGCCCCCTCGCGTCTGGCGGGATAGGACCGTGCACCCCGACCCGACCGACCGGCCCGCGCCCGGCGTCGTCCTCAGCTGGATCCCGCTCGGCGCCGACGGCTCCCCCGTGGTCCGGGCCAGCGGCCGGGCCTACGAGGCGCTCGCCGCCCGGCGCGCGCGGCGGCCCCGGACCGCGCTGGTGCACGCCGCGCTGCAGGTCCGGGCGGACGGACCCGAGGTCGCCGTCGAGGTCACGCCGGTCTGGGGCCAGCCCGCCGGCGACCGCGGCGTAGTGGCGGAGGGGCCCGTCGGCGCACGGTCGCTCGGGCGGTCGCGGTTCTTCCGGTACGAGGTCCGGTGCTGGTCCGGCGGCCGGGTGCCGGACCTCGCCTGGGCGGCGGCGAGCCGCCTCGTCACCGCCGACCCCGCCGCGGCCCGCGCGGTTCTCGACGCCGCCGGGCACGTCCCGGCGCACACCTGGGGCCGGGACGTGACGGGCACCGGGGACATGTGGACCTCGAACTCCGTGGTGGCGTGGCTGCTCGTCACCGCCGGGCTGGACGCCGCGGGGCCGCCGGCCGGCCTGCGCGCCCCGGGCTGGACGGCCGGGACGGTCGCGGCCCGGTAGCGCACGCCCCGCCCGGACCGGATGCGGCCGAGGACAGGTGCCGACGAGCACGGCGTCGACATCGGCCGGTCGACGCGAGGGGCCGCTCCCGGTCGTCCGGCGCGGGTCGGGAGCAGGAGTGGGCCCGGCCGGTCTCGAACCGGCGACCTCCGCGGTGTAAGCGCGGCGCTCTGACCAACTGAGCTACAGGCCCCTCGTGTGCGGTGCGTCAGCCTACCGGGGTCGGGGCGCGCCGGACCGCGTCAGAGGTCCGCCACCGCCGCCCGGTACGCCGCGAACGGCCGCGGCTTCCCGCCGGGGTGCAGGAGCGACCACCGGACGATCCCCGCGGCGTCGACGAGGAAGGACCCCCGGCGCGCGAACCCGTGGGTCTCGTCGAACACCCCGAACGCCCGCGCCGCGGCGCCGTGCGGCCAGAAGTCGGACAGCAGGGCGAACCCGTAGCCGTCCTGCTCGGACCACGCGCGCAGCGCGGACACCGGGTCGCACGAGGCGGCGAGCACCCGCACGCCGGCGGTCTCGAGCTCGGGGAGCCCCGCCTGGAGCTCGCCCAGCTCGGACGTGCAGACGCGGGAGAAGGCGAACGGCACGAAGACGAGCAGCGTGCCGCGCTCCCCGGGACCCGACGCCGGCCCGCCGACCACCACGGACGCGCCGTGCGTGTCGGGCAGCACGACCCGCGGAGCCGTCGCACCGACGGCGACCGGCCGGGCGTCCGTCACGGCACCGCCCCGGGGCGTCGGACCGTCAGCGCCCGCGGCCGCGGCTGCCGAGCCGCGTCGCGGACCAGTCGCCCGCGATGGAGAACGTGCTCGTGGCGTGCAGGCCGGCCGTGGTGGCGGCCTCCTCGATGTCGTCGTGGCCGACGTGCCCGGTGCGGCCGGGCTTCGGGGTGAGCACCCACGTCAGGCCGCCGTCGTCCAGGACGGTCATCGCGTCCATGAGGGTGTCGGCGAGGTCGCCGTCCTCCTCGCGGAACCAGATGACGACCCCGTCCACGACGTCGTCGTAGTCCTCGTCGACGAGCTCGGCGCCGGTGATGGCCGCCAGGCCGGAGCGCAGGGCCTCGTCGACGTCGTCGTCGTAGCCGAACTCCTGGACCACCTGCCCCGAGGTGAACCCGAGACGACCCGCCCCCTGGGGGGCGTCGCCCGTGCTGGAAACCACGTCCCGACCTGTTCCTTCCGTCTCGGCGCGCATCCGCTCGGACGCCGCCGCCTGCCGTTCGATCACCGAACGGTAGCCCACCTCGTCCCTCGCGCGCGTGGCAAGTGGGACGTGACGTGCGCCCGGATCGGGCCGCCGACCGGCGGTCCCGGGGGCCCCGGGGCGGGCTCCTGTCACCATCCGGACCCCCGTTCCCACGATGCGGCCGCAGCGAGCCGCTCGAAAGCGCCCGTGACGTGCGCGGACGTGATGGGGACCACCGTCGTCGGCCGGGATTGTCGTGGACGTCACGCATCCTGGGGGCCGGACTGGGAGACTTTGGCCGTCCCGACGGCGGACAATGGTCCTACTACCCGCCCTCGGCGAGGTGCGTCGAACGGACGCGCACGCCGGTGGGCCGAGCTGCGCACCGGGGCCGACCGGCCCCCCGCGATGGAGAGGCGAGGAGCACTGGTGGCTTCGAAGGACGAGCGCGGGCCGCTCATCAACGGTCTGCTGAGCCAGGTACCGGACGTCGACCCGGAGGAGACCTCCGAGTGGGTCGAGTCCATCGACGGGCTCATCGACGACAAGGGCGGCCCTCGGGCGCGGTACGTCCTGCTCAACATGCTCAAGCGGGCACGCGAGCGGAACGTCTCCATCCCGGCCGACCTGAACACGCCGTACGTCAACACCATCGGCGTGCACGAGGAGCCGTACTTCCCGGGCGACGAGGTCCTGGAGCGCAAGTTCCGGTCCTGGAACCGCTGGAACGCCGCCGTCATGGTGACGCGCGCGCAGCGCCCCGGCATCGGCGTCGGCGGGCACATCTCCTCCTACGCGTCCGTCGCGACGCTGTACGAGGTGGGCCTCAACCACTTCTTCCGCGGCAAGGACCACCCGGGCGGCGGCGACCAGGTCTACTTCCAGGGCCACGCCTCCCCCGGCGTCTCCGCCCGCGCGTTCCTCGAGGGGCGCCTGACCGAGCACCAGCTCGACGGGTTCCGCCAGGAGGTCTCGCACCCCGGCGGCGGCCTGCCGTCCTACCCGCACCCGCGCCTCATGCCGGACCTGTGGGAGTTCCCGACGGTGTCGATGGGCCTCGGCCCGGCGTCCGCGATCTACCAGGCGTGGACCAACAAGTACCTGGGCCTGCGCGGCATCAAGGACACCAGCCAGCAGGACGTCTGGGCGTTCCTCGGCGACGGCGAGATGGACGAGCCCGAGTCGCGCGGCATGCTCCAGCACGCCGCCCAGCAGGGCCTGGACAACCTGACCTTCGTCGTGAACTGCAACCTGCAGCGCCTCGACGGCCCGGTCCGCGGCAACGGCAAGATCATCCAGGAGCTCGAGGCGCAGTTCCGCGGCGCCGGCTGGAACGTCATCAAGGTCGTGTGGGGCCGCGAGTGGGACGCCCTGCTGAACGCGGACAAGGACCGCGCCCTGGTGCACCTGATGAACACCACGCCGGACGGCGACTTCCAGACGTACCGCGCCGAGGACGGCGCGTTCATCCGGGAGAACTTCTTCGGGCGCGACCCGCGCACCAAGCAGCTCGTCGAGCGCATGACGGACGACGAGATCTGGGCCCTCAAGCGCGGCGGTCACGACTACCGGAAGATCTTCGCGGCGTACAAGGCGGCCCGCGAGCACACCGGC
>DAMBCY010000329.1:0-4830 GCA_032056255.1 Cellulomonas sp.
CGGACCGCGCAGGTGGTGCCGGCGGGGGACCACGACGTCGTGGTCGCCGAGGTGCTGTCCTCCGCGGAGGGTGCCCCCGGGTCGGGCAGCCTCGTGCACCTGCGCCGCCGGCTGCGTCCCCTCGCGTGAGCCGGGCGGAGCCGGCGGGCCGCCCCTCGGCCGGGCCCGTCGAAACGTTGCGAATTCGTGATCTCACCCACCGGGCATTCCGGGCGGTGAGGCGCGTCGGCGCCTGGTGGCGCCCGTAGAATCGGCCACTGCGGCAGCGCGCCTCGCGCCCCGCGTCGTGCGAGGGGGAGACCGGATGGCCAAGGGCAGCGCTGAGGGCACGGAGCCCGTGGTGGACTCCGGCGACCCCGGCGAGACCTGGTCGCCCCTCGACGAGTTCGACGGCGACCGGCCCCGCCGCCGCTGGCTGCGGACCCTGCTCGTGGTCCTGGGCGTCCTCGTGCTGCTCGGCGGCGCCTACGTCGGCGCCGCGTACGCGCTGGGCGACCGGGTGCCGCGCGGCACCACCGTCGCCGGCGTCGAGGTCGGCGGGATGACCAGCGCGGACGCGGAGCAGGCGCTGACCGACGGCCTCGGCGACCTCGCGACCGAGCCCGTCCCGGTCGCGGCGCAGGACATCACGGGGACCATCGACCCCGCGACGGCGGGCCTCGCGCTGGACGTCGAGGCGACCGTCCACCGGCTCACGGGCGTGGACCTGCGCCCGCAGCGCATGTGGCAGCACATCGCCGGCGGCGACGCCGAGGAGCCCGTGACCGACGTCGACGACGAGGCCCTGGACGCCGCGCTGGACTCCCTGTCCGGCACGCTCGCGCTCGCCCCGGTGGACGGCTCGGTCGTGTTCGCCGACGGCGACGCCCACGCGGTCGACGCCGTCGAGGGCTGGGGCCTGGACGTCCCCGCGGCCCGCGAGGCGCTCACGCAGACCTGGCTGACCGCCGCCCGGCCGCTCGAGCTCGCCACCGAGGTGGTCGAGCCGGACATCACCCAGGAGGAGACCGAGAGCGCGCTCCAGGACGTCGCCTCGCGGGTCGCGGCGGCGCCGGTCGGCGTCCAGGTGGGCGGCCAGACGGTCGAGCTCCCGGTCGACGTCCTCACCGCGGTCTCCTCGATGGTCCCGAAGGACTCCGAGCTGGTGCTGTCGATGGACGGCGCGGCACTGGTCGAGGCCGTGCTCTCCCGCACGACGGACCTGCTGACGACCGCGTCCGACGCGTCGTTCGACCTGTCCAGCGGCAGCCCGGTGATCGTGCCCGGCGTCCCGGGGACGACGCTCGACCCCGACGCGCTCGCGAAGGCGGTCGCGGAGGCCGCGGTCGCGGACCAGCGCACCGCGGCGGTCGAGCTGGTCGAGTCCGACCCCGCGCAGACCACCGAGGCCCTCGAGGCGCTCGGCGTCACCCAGGTCGTCGCGGAGTTCTCCACCCCGCTGACCAGCGAGCCGCGCCGCACCCAGAACATCGCCGCCGGCGCCGCCGCGATCAGCGGCACGCTGGTGCGGCCGGGCGAGGAGTTCAGCCTGACCGACGCGCTGGGGCCGATCGACGCCGCGCACGGCTTCACGACCGCCGGCGCGATCGTCAACGGCGAGCACACCGACGCCTGGGGCGGTGGGCTGTCCCAGCTGTCGACCACCACCTTCAACGCCGCCTACGAGGCGGGCATGGAGGACGTCGAGCACAGGCCGCACTCCGAGTGGTTCAGCCGGTACCCCGCGGGCCGCGAGGCGACGATCTACACCGGCACGCTCGACATGCGGTGGAAGAACACCACCCCGACGGGCGTGCTCGTGCAGGCGTGGGTCGCGGACGGCAAGACCTGGGTCCGGCTGTGGGGCACCCCGTACTGGGAGGTCACCTCGGAGTCCGGGCCGAAGACCAACGTCGTGCAGCCGACCACCGTCTACTCGCAGTCCGCCACCTGCACCGCGCAGTCGGCGGGCAACCCGGGCTTCCGGATCACCGTGACGCGCACGATCAAGCTGAACGGCGAGGTCGTCGCGGTCGAGCCGTACACCTGGACCTACAAGGCGCAGAACAAGGTGGTCTGCGGGGCCGACCCGGCGACCGCCCCGCCCGCGGGCTGACGACGGCCGGCCGGCGCGGCCGGGCTCAGGTGCGCGGCCGGCGTCGTGCGGGTGCGGGCGGCACGACCTTGCCGATCGCGATCTCGTCGCCCGGCACCCGCACGTCCCCGGCCCGGCGGGTGCGCACGGTCACGCCCGCGTCGTCCACGACGAGCAGGTCCCCGAGCACGTCGGTGTAGGGCTGGGGCGACCCGGCCGGCAGCCGTCGGCGCACCACCACGCGCTGCCCGGCCCGCCAGCCGCGCCACGGGGCGTCGGGCGGCGTGGCACCGGGTCCGGGCGTCGGGTCCGTCACTGTGCTCTCCGTCTCTCACCTGCGCCACGGGTGGGCAGGTGAGCGATACTAGGACCCAGACCGACCCGAACCCCGGACCGCCCCCTGACCGCCAGGCGAGGAGGCGTGGAGGACACCGTGACGTATGTGATCGCCCAGCCCTGCGTGGACGTCAAGGACAAGGCGTGCATCGAGGAGTGTCCGGTCGACTGCATCTACGAGGGCAAGCGGTCGCTGTACATCCACCCCGACGAGTGCGTGGACTGCGGCGCCTGCGAGCCGGTCTGCCCGGTCGAGGCGATCTACTACGAGGACGACGTCCCGGAGCAGTGGAGCGAGTACTACAAGGCGAACGTCGAGTTCTTCGACGACCTGGGCTCGCCGGGCGGGGCCGCGAAGATGGGGATGATCGCCAAGGACCACCCCGTGATCGCCACGCTGCCGCTCCAGGTGCACGGCGACTGAGCGCGTGGGCCTGCTGACCGGCGCGCTGCCGGACTTCCCCTGGGACTCCCTGGCCCCGTACGCCGAGCGGGCGCGGGCGCACGCCGACGGGATCGTCGACCTGTCGGTGGGCACGCCCGTCGACCCGACCCCGGTGCTGGTGCGCGAGGCGCTGGCCGCCGCTGCCGACTCGCCCGGCTACCCGCAGACGTGGGGCACGCCGGCCCTGCGCGAGGCGGTCGTGGCGTGGTTCGCCCGGCGCCGCGGGGTGCCGGGCCTGGACCCTGCCGGCGTCCTGCCGACGGTGGGCTCGAAGGAGCTCGTCGCGTTCCTGCCCGCCCTGCTCGGCCTCGGCGCCGGCGACCTGGTCGCGCACCCGGCGGCGGCGTACCCGACCTACGACGTGGGCGCGCGGCTGGCCGGCGCCGACCCGGTGGCGACCGACGACCCGGCGGCGCTGCTGCGCGGGCCGGACGGCGACCGGGTGCGGCTGGTCTGGCTGAACTCCCCGGGCAACCCCGACGGCCGCGTGCTCGGCGTCGAGGAGCTCCGCGCGGTGGTCGGGGCGGCCCGCGAGGCCGAGGCACGCACCGGGCACCGCGTGGTCGTCGCGTCGGACGAGTGCTACGCGGAGCTCGCCTGGGACGAGCCGTGGTCGTCGGCCGGCGTGCCGAGCGTCCTGGACCCGCGGGTGACCGGCGGAGACCCCCGCGGGCTGCTCGCCGTGTACTCCCTGTCCAAGCAGTCGAACCTCGCGGGCTACCGCGCCGCGTTCACGGCGGGCGACCCGGCCCTGGTCGCCGAGCTGCTCGCGGTCCGCAAGCACGCCGGGATGATCGTCCCCGGCCCCGTCCAGGCCGCGACGGCCGCGGCGCTGGGCGACGACGCGCACGTGGCGGAGCAGCGCGAGCGGTACCGGGCACGGCGCACCGCGCTGCTCGGGGCGCTCGGCGGGGCGGGGCTGGTCGTGGACCGGTCCGCCGCGGGCCTGTACCTCTGGGCGCGCCCGGCCGCCGGGGGCGACGGCTGCTGGGACACGGTCGGTCGTCTCGCGGACCTCGGCGTGCTCGTCGCGCCCGGCGCGTTCTACGGCGCACCGCGGCACGTGCGGGTCGCGCTGACCGCGACGGACGAGCGGATCGCCGCCGCGGTCCGGCGGCTCGCGCCGGTCACCGCTCGCTGAGCGGCGGCCGCGGTGCTGTGACCCGAGTCACAGCACCCACGGCGGGGCCCGGGATGGTCGAGCCCCGTGACGCGAAGTAGCGTCAGGGCAGACCGAGCCCCTGGCCGCACCGCCGCGTCCGCCGGGGGACACGCACGACCTCGCGGACCGGACCGCAGGTCCGACCCGCACCCTGCCCGAGGAGGAGCGCCATGACCGACGTCGCCACCGAGCCCGTCCAGCTGGTCGTCAACGGCACCCCGCGCGACCTGCCCGTGGTGCGCGCGACCGAGGGCAACGACGGCGTCGTCGTCTCCTCGCTGCTGCGCGACACCGGCCTGGTCACCGTCGACCCCGGCTTCATGAACACCGCGTCCTGCGAGTCGCAGATCACCTACATCGACGGCGACGCCGGGATCCTGCGCTACCGCGGGTACCCGATCGACCAGCTCGCGGAGAGGTCCTCGTTCCTCGAGGTCGCCTACCTGCTGTTCAACGGCGAGCTGCCGACCGCCGACGAGCTCGACGCGTTCGTCGAGCGGGTGAACCGGCACACGTTCGTGCACGAGAACTTCCGCACGTTCATGGGGACGTTCCCGTCCGGCGCGCACCCGATGGCCGTGATGTCGTCGGCGATCAACGCGCTCGCCACGTTCTACCCGGAGTCGCTCGACCCGTTCGACCCGGAGACCGTCTAGCTCGCGACCGTGCTGATCCTCGCGAAGACCCGGACGATCACGTCGTACCTGCACCGCACCTCGCGCGGCGAGCCGCTGCTGTACCCCGACTACTCGCGCGGGTACATCGAGGACTTCCTGCGCATGGCGTTCGCGGTGCAGTACCAGCCGTACGACG
>DAMBCY010000330.1:0-3722 GCA_032056255.1 Cellulomonas sp.
ACGACGTCCGGAACCGGTTCCTGGCGGACGCGGTCGCCACCGCCGGCCCCGCCAAGCTCCTCACCATGCTGTACGACCGCCTGCTGCTCGACCTGGACCGCGGCGAGGTCGCGCTGCGCGCCGGGCAGCGCGCGGAGGCCACGCAGCACCTGGCGCACGCCCAGGAGATCGTCGCCGAGCTCATCGCGAACCTGGACGTCGGGGCGTGGGACGGCGGCGACCGGCTGCTGTCGATCTACACCTACCTGCTCTCCGAGCTGATCGGGGTGGGCCTGTCCGGCGACGCCGAGCGCGCCGCCGCGTGCCGCACCGTGGTCGCACCGCTCGCCGAGACCTGGCGGGAGGCCGCCCAGGTCGTCGCGCAGGACGTGCCCACGCCGCGCCCCGCGCCGGTGTCCGAGGACCTCGGGGCCCCGTCCGGGGTGCTCGGTGTCGGCTGAGGCGCCCGCCGTCGGTGCCGTGCTCGGCGTCGACGAGGGGCACGCCGTGGACGGGTTCGCCGAACCCGGTGCCGGGCC
The DNA here is from genome assembly GCA_032056255.1 of Cellulomonas sp. Classification (GTDB taxonomy): domain Bacteria; phylum Actinomycetota; class Actinomycetes; order Actinomycetales; family Cellulomonadaceae; genus Cellulomonas. The sequence continues at coordinate 519 of DAMBCY010000330.1, forward strand.
CTGGACCGGCACGGGTGGTGACGAGGCCGGCCGCCCGGCGCGCGAGTCCGCCTGGGTGCGGGCGCTCGCCGAGATGGAGCAGGTCGCCGACCGTGCCGAGGACCTGCTCCGCGCCGCCCGCGCGCCGGGGGACGCCGGCGTCGACGTCGTGGTGACCGAGCCCTGGCGCACCCCGCGCGGCCTCGGCCCCCTGCCGGTCGACCTCGCCCCGCGCGCCGCCGCGCTGGTCGAGCGCCAGCGCGACCTGGTCCGCCGCACCGCCGACCAGCTGGGCGAGCACCGTCGCCGCCTGCGCACCGCCGACGCCCTGCGCACCCGCGAGGCCGCCGTCCCCGTCTACCTCGACGCCCAGGCCTGACCTCCCGTCCCGGGTCCCTCCTCGCACCACCTGCCGAGATCGGTGTGTCACCACCGAGATCGGTAGTCCTCGGCACCGATCTCGAGCAGACACACCGATCTCGGCGCGGGTGCAGCGCGGGGGACGGGGTGCGCGCACCCGGGTGGCGGCAGGGCATTCGCCGCGAAAGCGGACATTTGCGTCGGCTCCCGTCCGCCGGGCGGGTGACGCGGGAAACGTGCTCGTGAAGTGCCTCAGGGGGGCCAGATCCCGACCGATGGGAAGGCCGAGCACGGATCGCTCGCGCAGCAGGCCACGGACTAGGCCGACCAGGACCAACCTCGGTGAGGGTGACCCTGCCATGGGCATGTTCGACTCCGTGAGCTATGTCGCGCTGAACAGCGCGCTCGACGGCCTCGCGCTGCGCCAGCGCGCGATCGCGGACAACGTCGCGAACATCCAGACGCCCGGCTACCAGGCGAAGCGGGTCCAGTTCGAGGACGCCCTGTCCCGGGCCGTGGCGGACGGCGGCGGCGCGGCGAGCGCCACGGTCGCGCGCTCCCTCGAGCCGACCCGCACCGACGGCAACAACGTCAACCTGGACTCCGAGACGCTGCTCAACGTCGACACGAACCTGCGCTACCAGCTCGCCACCCAGGCCGTGGACGGCACGTTCTCCTCCGTGCGCACCGCGATGCGGACGAGCTCGTGACGACGTTCGGGGCGATCGGGATCGCCGGCACCGGCATGACCGTCTACCGCAAGTGGATGGACGCGGTCAGCGACAACCTCGCGAACATGGACAACGCGACCTCCACCTCCGAGGCCGCGTACCAGACCAAGTACGTGATCGCCTCCGCCGTGCCCGACCAGGACGGCGGCGGTGTGCAGGTGGCCGGCATCGCGCTCGGGTCCGCCGAGGGCCGCCTGGTCCACGAGCCCACGAACCCGCTGGCCGACGAGGACGGGTACGTCCGGTACCCCGACGTCGACATGGCCAGCCAGATGACCCAGCTGATCATGGCCCAGCGCGGCTACCAGGCGAACGCCGCGGTCGTGGACCGCGCGAAGGCCTCCTACGAGGCCGCCCTCCAGATCGGGAAGAGCGCATGAGCATCCAGCCCGTCGGCGGCGTCTCCGGCGTCAGCCCCACCTCCTACCTCTCCGCGCTCGACGGGGCGTCGGGCGCCTCCGGCGTCGCCGGCCTCACGTCGACCGGCACCACCGGGGCGACCGGCGCCGACGGCGGCTTCGCCGCCGCCCTCGGGGCGGTCGACCACGTCCAGCAGCTGCAGTCCACGAGCAACGCGCTCGCGGTCCAGGCCGTCACCGGCGACCTCGACGACGTGCACGACTACACGATCGCGTCGTCCGAGGCGAAGCTCGCGCTCGAGCTCACCGCCGCCGTGCGGAACAAGGCCGTCGACGCGTTCACCGAGATCATGAGGATGCAGGCCTGATGCCCGCCCAGGTGAAGTCCCTGTTCGGCCGGATGAGCGGGGCGGTCAAGCAGTTCTCGCTCCCGCAGAAGACGTTCGCGCTGATCGCGGTCGCCGCGATCCTGCTCGGCGGGTTCGCGGTGTACTCGTGGGCGTCCAAGCCGTCGCTGAGCCCGCTGTTCTCGGGCCTGTCGGCGACGGACGCGTCCGCGGTGGTCGACCAGCTCGCCGCGGAGGGCGTGCCGTACGAGCTCACCGACGGCGGCGCGACGGTCATGGTCCCGCAGGGGCAGCTGTACTCGATGCGGCTCAAGCTCGCGGCGGCCGGCCTGCCGGCGAACGCGGACGGCGACGGCTACTCGCTGCTCGACGGCATGTCGATGACGTCCAGCGAGTTCCAGCAGCAGACCACGTACCAGCGCGCCCTGGAGGGCGAGCTCGCCAAGACCATCGGCGCGATGGAGGGCGTGGAGGCCGCGACGGTCAAGCTCGCCCTGCCCCAGGAGTCGGTGTTCGTCTCGCAGCAGCAGGACCCGACGGCGTCGGTGTTCGTGCGGACCCGGGCGGGCTCGGACCTGACGACCGACCAGGTCGAGGCGGTCGTGCACCTGGTCTCCGCCGGCATCGAGGGCATGAAGGCCACCGACGTCGCGGTGATCGACTCGACCGGCAAGGTGCTGTCCGAGGTCGGGACCGGCATCACCGCCGGGACGGGCGACGAGGCCACCTCGACGTACGAGAAGCGGGTCACCGGCGCCATCCAGGCGCTGCTGGACCAGGTCGTCGGCGCGGGCCACTCCGCGGTCACGGTCACGGCGTCGCTGAACCAGGACCAGACGCAGCGCACCTCCGAGGAGTTCACCGCGCCGGAGGACGTGCCGCCGCTGGTCTCGAACAGCACCGACGAGCAGTACACGGGCTCGGGTGCCGGCAACGAGACCGGCGTGCTCGGCCCGGACAACATCCAGGTCCCGTCCGGCACGGAGACGTCGGGCACCGGCAGCTACACGAAGACCACCGAGGACGTCACGAACGCGGTGAACAAGGTCACCGAGGTCACGACGGTCGCGCCGGGCACCGTGCAGAAGCAGTCCGTCGCCGTCGTGGTGGACCAGACCGCCGCCGCGGGCATCGACCTCAACCAGCTGACCGCGTCGCTGACCGCCGCCGCCGGCATCGACACCGAGCGCGGCGACACCATCGCCGTGCAGGCGATGGCGTTCGACACCACCGGGGCGGACGCCGCCGCCGAGGCCCTGGCCGCCGCGGACGCCGAGGCCGCCGCCGCGCAGCAGGCGTCCCTGCTCCGGCAGGCCGTGATCGCCGGCGCGGCGCTGCTGGTCGTGATCGTGATCGCCCTGCTGCTGGCCCGCCGCTCCCGGCGGAGCAAGCGCGAGGCGCTCGACATCGGCGAGCTGCCCCTCATGG
>DAMBCY010000330.1:3732-4800 GCA_032056255.1 Cellulomonas sp.
ACGAGCTCCCGGAGATCCCGCCGGCCCTGCCCGGCCCCGCCCAGGCCGACCCGGTCGCGGAGTCCCTGGCCGTGAAGCGCGCGGAGATCGCCGCGCTGGCCGACGAGCAGCCGGACGAGGTCGCGGACCTCCTGCGCGGCTGGCTCACCCCCGCCGGGCGGCGCTGATGGCCACCCAGACCCTGAGCGGCACGCAGAAGGCGGCGATGCTGCTCGTGCAGCTCGGGCGCGAGCGCGCCGCCAAGGTGATGGCACAGCTCGACGTCGGCGAGATCGAGGACCTCACCGCGGAGATCATGCGGCTGGAGCGCGTCGACCAGGTGCTCGCGGACGAGGTCGTCGAGGAGTTCTACTCCGCGTCGATGATCGGCCCGGGCGTGAACGGCGGCCTCGGCCTGGCCACCCAGCTGCTCGAGGGCGCGCTGGGCCGTGACGAGGCCGCGGGCATGATCGAGCGCCTGCAGACCTCGATGGCCGGCCAGCCGTTCGAGTTCCTGCAGCACGCCGACGCCCGCCAGGTGCTCTCCCTGCTGAACGGCGAGCACCCGCAGGCCGTGGCGCTCGTCCTGGCGCACCTGCGCCCGGAGCACGCGTCCGCGATCCTCGCGGGCCTGCCGTCGGAGCTGCAGTCCGAGGTCGCGCACCGCATCGCCCTGATGGAGCGGGCCTCGCCGGACGTCGTGCAGGTCATCGCGGAGTCCATGCAGCGCAAGGCGTCCACCGTGCTGACCCCGAACGAGCTGTCGGCCGTCGGCGGCGTGCAGCCGCTGGTGGAGATCATCAACCGCGCGGACCCGACCACCGAGAAGCTCATCCTGGAGGGGCTGCAGGAGCGGGACGAGGCGCTGGCCGACGAGGTCCGCAGCCGCATGTTCGTGTTCGGCGACATCGTGCTGCTCGAGGACCGCGCCATGCAGCTGGTGCTGCGCCAGGTCGAGACCAACGAGCTGTCCGTCGCGCTCAAGGGCGTCACGCCCGAGGTCCGGGACAAGATCCTGCGCAACCTGTCCGAGCGCGCCCGCGAGAACCTCGAGGAGGAGATCGAGCTGCTCGGCCCGGTCCGCCTCTC
>DAMBCY010000331.1:0-2695 GCA_032056255.1 Cellulomonas sp.
GCCGTGCTGGCCCGGCAGCACGTAGCACTTGCTCAGCTCGACCGTCGGCCGCAGCGGGACCGCCGACGCCACGCCCGCGTCGGCCGGCTCGCCCGCGACGAGCATCGTGTAGCCGACCAGCGCGTCGTCGTCGGCGACCAGCAGGTCGCGCGCGGCGTCGGCCAGGTAGCCGGCGAACCGCTCCGGGGTCAGGTGCTCGGCGATGAAGGCGGCGTGGTCGTCCGGCGTCGAGGACGGCGGGCAGGCCAGCGGGAACGTGGCGGCGGCCAGGGCGGCGAGGGCGCCGGCCTCGCCGGCCCGCGCGGCCCGGACGACGACGGTCACGCGCCGCCCCAGCGGGACCGGATCGCCCGCCGGACGCTGCGGACCGCGAGCCCCAGCACCCAGGCGGAGCCGGCGACGGTCGCCGCGTCCACGCCGCGCCGGGTGGCGTTGCGGCGGCCGCGGAGCTCGCGCACGGGCCAGCCGACCTCGGCGGCGTGCTTGCGCAGGCGCCCGTCCGGGTTGATCGCGCACGGGAAGCCGACCTCGGACAGGATCGGCACGTCGTTGGTCGAGTCGCCGTAGGCGAACGACCGGCTGAGGTCGATGCCCTCGCGCTCGGCGAGCGCCCGGATGGCGGAGGCCTTCGCCTTCCCGTGCAGCAGGTCCCCGACCAGGCTGCCGGTGTAGAAGCCGTCCCGGTGCTCCGCGACCGTGCCGAGCGCGCCGGTCGCCCCGAGCCGCCGGGCGATGATGTCCGCGATCTCGACGGGGGTCGCGGTCACGAGCCACACCTCGTGGCCCGCCCGCAGGTGCTGGTCGAGCAGGCGCTGCGTGCCCGGGAAGATCCGCAGGGCGAGCACCTCGTCGTAGATGTCCTCGGCGATCGCGACGACCTCCGCCACCGACCGGCCGCGCATGATCTCCAGCGCGCGGTGCCGGACCTCGTCGATCTGCTGCCGGTTCTCGCCGAACGCGAGGTACCGGGCCTGGTGCACCGCGAACCGGATGATGTCCGTGCTCCGGAAGAACCCGCGCCGGTACAGGCCGACCGCGAGGTGGAACGAGCTCGCGCCGCGGATGATCGTGTTGTCCACGTCGAAGAACGCCGCCACCCGGTCCGGATGCACGGCGGCGCCGGTGCGGGTCGGGTCGGCTTCGGGCACGCCGCCACTGTAGCCAGATGCCTAGGCTCGTGCCGTGGCTCCTCCCTCCTCCGGCACGTCCGGTCCCCGTCCGTCCGGCGACGCCGTCCCCCGCGTCGTCCTCTACGGCCGCCCCGGCTGCCACCTGTGCGTCGAGGCACGCGCGCTGGTCGCCGAGGCCGCCGCGGAGCACGGCGCGACGTGGGTCGAGGTGGACGTCGACGCGGGCGGGGTGAGCCCCGACGGACGGCCCCTCGCGGACGTCTACGGCGAGCTCGTGCCGGTCGTCGAGGTGGACGGCGCGCGGGTCGGCTACTGGCAGATCGACGCCGCGCGGCTGCGGGAGGCGCTGATCGCGGCTCCGACCGCCTAACCTGGGGGAGTGCGAGCCCTGCCGCCGACCACCGTCGCCCGCCTCCCCGGATACCTGCGCTCTCTCGGCGGCCTCGCCTCGGAGGGCGTGCTGACCACGTCGTCGGAGCAGCTGGCCGAGCTCGTCGGGGCGTCCCCCGCCCAGCTGCGCAAGGACCTGTCCTACCTCGGTGCGGGCGGCCGGCGCGGCGTGGGGTACGAGGTGGACCACCTGCGCAAGCAGATCGCCCAGGCCCTCGGCATGGCCGAGGAGCGCCAGGTCGTCATCGTCGGGATCGGCAACCTCGGCCACGCGCTCGCCACGTACTCCGGCTTCGGGGACCGGGGGTACCTGCTCGTCGGGCTGTTCGACGCGCACGCCGACCTGGTCGGCACGACCGTGGGCGGGCACGTGATCCAGCACGTCGACCGGCTCGAGGAGTTCCTCGCCGCGTCGGACGCCAGCATCGCGATCGTCGCCACGCCCGCGTCCGCGGCGCAGGGCACCGCCGACCGGCTGGTCGCGGCGGGCATCACCGGCATCCTCAACTTCGCGCCCCGCACCGTGCGCGTCCCGGAGGGCGTCGAGGTGCGCGAGGTCGACCTCGGCTCCGAGCTGCAGATCCTCGGCTTCCACGCCCGCCAGGGCGCGACCCGCCCGGCCCCCGCGGCGCCCTGACCCGCCGAGGGGGCCCTCCGGGCGCCGAGGGTGGTGCCGCCGGGCGCCCGCGCCGCCTCGCCGAGCACACCCTCGACCGGTGGCACCAGCGGGAGCCGGGGACGACGAGGGCCCGATCGCGGCAGGGGGAGTGCACGATCGGGCCTTCGTGCGGGTGCTCCCGGGGCGGGAGCAGGTGGGTCAGGCCTGCTTGATGGCCGAGACCTCGAGCGTGATGACGACCTTGTCGCTCACCAGGACGCCGCCGGCCTCGAGGGCCGCGTTCCAGGTGATGTCGAACTCCTTGCGGGAGATGGTCGTGGTGGCGGAGAAGCCGGCGCGCTGGTTGCCGAACGGGTCGGTGGCCGCGCCGCCGAACTCGGTGGCCAGCTCGACCGACCTGGTCACGCCGTGGATGGTGAGGTCGCCGGTCACGACGTAGTCCTCGCCGTCCGCGACGACGCCGGTGGAGACGAAGGTCCACTCGCCGAACTTCTCGATGTCGAAGAAGTCGGCCGACTTCAGGTGGCCGTCGCGACCCGCGTCGTTGGTGTTGATG
>DAMBCY010000331.1:2705-4792 GCA_032056255.1 Cellulomonas sp.
GCGTGAGGTCCTCGGCGACGGTGATCGCGCCGGAGGTGACCGCGACGGTGCCGCGGACCTTGGAGATGCCCGCGTGGCGGACCGTGAACGAGGCCTCGGTGTGCGACGGGTCGATGGCCCAGGTGCCCGCGGTGAGACCGGTGGGCAGCGTGGTGACGGACATGGTGCCTCCTGCGACGAGATGGTTGAAGCATCAACTGCGGTTAGTTGAGATTTCTACTACACTATCGAGCGGCGCGCAACACCTGGACGATCAGCGACCGACGTCACATCCGGCGCGCGAGGGGGAGGGACCGCATGAGCACGACGACGGGGACGGGGACGACCTCAGCCCGGACCGACCAGCGCGCCGAGGACGTCCGCTGGCTGACGGCGGACGAGCAGCGCGCCTGGCGCGCCTGGCGCGACGGCACCGCGCGGCTGCTCGACGTGCTCGCGCACGACCTCGAGCAGGACACCGGGCTCTCGCTCGGCGAGTACGAGGTGCTCGTCCGGCTCTCCGAGGCCCCCGGCCGCACGCTGCGGATGTCCGAGCTCGCCGGCGAGCTCGCGCACTCCCGCAGCCGGCTCACGCACACGATCCGCCGCATGGAGACCGCCGGGCTGGTCGGGCGCACCCCCTGCGTCGAGGACGCCCGCGGGGTGAACTGCACGATGACCACCGCGGGCTGGGAGCGCCTCGTCGAGGCCGCGCCCGTGCACGTCGAGTCGGTCCGCAGCCGCCTCGTCGACGTGCTCACGCCCGGCCAGATGCAGGCGCTCGGCGACGCCATGGCGACCGTCGGGGCCGCCCTGCAGGCGGGGTGCGACGCGGCGGCCGCCGAGGCGGAGCGCGCCGCCGGGTCGTAGCGGGCCGGATCACCCAGCAGGGTTTGCGAGACTGACCCCATGGTCGCGACCACCATCCACCTCCTGCGCCACGGCGAGGTCCACAACCCCGAGGGCGTCCTGTACGGCCGCCTGCCCGGCTACCACCTGTCCGAGCGGGGGCGGCAGATGGCCGAGCGCGTCGCCGCGCACCTGGCCGGGACGCGGGACGCACCGCGGCGGGACGTCACCGCGCTGTTCGCCTCGCCGCTGCAGCGCGCCCAGGAGACCGCGGCCCCGATCGCCGCGGCGCTCGGCCTGCCGGTCACCACCGACGCGGGCCTGCTGGAGGCGGAGAACGCGTTCCAGGGCCTGACGTTCGGCGTCGGCGACGGCTCCCTGCGCCACCCGCGGCACTGGCCGCCGCTCGTCAACCCGTTCCGGCCGTCCTGGGGCGAGCCGTACCGGCAGCAGGTCGCGCGCGTGCTCGCCGTCGTGGACCGCGCCCGGGACGCCGCCCGCGGCCACGAGGCCGTGCTGGTCAGCCACCAGCTGCCGATCTGGGTCACCCGGCTCGCGCTCGAGGACCGCCGCCTCTGGCACGACCCGCGGCGCCGGCAGTGCTCCCTGGCGTCGCTCACCAGCCTCGTCTACGAGGACGACCACCTCGTGCGGATCGGGTACACCGAGCCCGCCGCCGACCTGCTGCCCGGCGCGTCGGCCGTCGCGGGCGCGTGACCGTGCGGGGGGCGCGGGACCGGCGCGGGGCGCGCACCCGGGCGGCCGCCGCCGGGGTCGCCGCCGCGCTGCTGCTCGCGGCCTGCGGCGGGACGGACGCGGGCACGGGCGACGACGACGTGACCGACCAGGGCTACGTCTCCGGCGACGGCTCGTTCACCCAGTGGGCGGCCGCCGACCGCAAGGGACCGGTCGAGGTCGCCGGGACCGACTTCGCGGGCGAGGCGGTCGACGTGGCGGACTGGCGCGGCGACGTCGTGGTGCTCAACACCTGGTACGCCGAGTGCCCCCCGTGCCGCGCCGAGGCACCCGACCTCGTCGCGATCGCGGACGACTACGCGGACCAGGGCGTGCACGTGCTGGGCATCAACGGCGTCGACGACGCCGGCGCCGCCGAGTCGTTCCAGCGCACGTTCGACGTCCGCTACCCCAGCATCGACGACCGCGACAAGCAGGCCGTGGCCGCGCTCCAGGGCATCGTCCCGATCCAGGCCACCCCGACCACCGTGGTGCTCGACCGCGACGGCAAGGTCGCCGCGCGC
>DAMBCY010000332.1:0-4789 GCA_032056255.1 Cellulomonas sp.
CCGTTCGTCGTCGAGTCCTGGACCCCGCAGCAGCAGGTCGAGCTCGTGCGCAACGAGGACTACGTCAACCACGACCCGCAGTCCGACCACGACGGCACGGCGCACCTGGAGCGGATCGTCTGGCGGTTCATCCCCGACGCCGCCACCCGGTACGCCGCGCTGCGCTCGGGCGAGGTGCAGGTGATCGACAACCCGCAGCCGGACGCGATCGCGGCGGCGGACGCCGACGGGTCCGGCCCGATCGCGCACATCGACGCGCCGCGGCCCGGCTCGGTGAACCGGATCGAGCTGAACGGCGCCCAGACGCCGTTCGACGACGTGCGGGTGCGGGAGGCGTTCGTGCGCGCCGCCGACCCCGAGCCCGGCATCGAGACGCTGTTCGCCGGTACCGCGACCCGCTCGTACTCCCCCCTGTCGAGCGTCGAGCCCGTCGCGTTCTCCGAGCCCGACCTGTTCGGCACCGACCCCGACGCGGCCGGCACGCTGCTGGACGCCGCGGGGTGGACCGGTCGCGACGACGAGGGCTACCGGACCCGGGACGGGCAGCGGCTCACCGTGCGGTTCCCGGTCAGCACCAACCAGTCCGTCGCGGCCGAGCAGTCGCTGTTCGAGCAGATCCAGGCGAACACCAAGGCCGTCGGGTTCGACGTCGTGCTGACCCCGGTGGACCTGTCGGCCTGGTACGGCGCGCTCGGGGCGCACGAGTACGAGGCGGTCTCCGCGCCCTACACGAAGGTCGGGCCGGACGTGCTGCGGATCCTGTACCACTCCGACGGCACCGTCCCCGCGCCCAGCGGCTACTTCGCCAACCACGCCGGCATCACGGACCCCGCGCTCGACGCGCTGCTCGACCAGGCCTCCGCGACCTCCGACGACGCCGAGCGCGCCGACCTGTACCAGCAGGCGCAGCAGATCGTGCTCGAGGGGTACTACATCCTGCCGCTGTACGACCAGCAGAACCACTTCCTCACCAGCAGGGTCACCGGGGTGCGGACGCTCGACACGGTCGCCACGCCGACGTTCCTCGACGCGCGGCTGGAGGCCTGACGGACGCAGGGGCGCGGCGGCGGCCGCCCGGCTGGCTGCTCTGGCTGCTGCGCCGCGCCGGGTCCGTGGTGGGAGTCGCGTGGGTGGTCGCGACGGTGGTGTTCTTCGCGCTGCGCGCCGCGGGCGGCGACCCCACCGAGGCGATCCTCGGCGGCCCCGGGTCCCAGGCCGGGCCCGAGGCCGTCGCCGCCGCGCGCGCCCGGTACGGGCTCGACCAGCCGCTGGTGGTGCAGTACCTGGTGCAGCTCTGGCGGGTGCTGACGCTGGACCTCGGCGTCTCGTACGCCCGCACGGTGCCGGTCGCGGACCTGCTCGCCGAGCAGCTGCCCGGCACCCTGCTGCTCGCCGTGCTGTCCCTCGCGCTCGCCTGGGTGCTGGCGCTCGCGGTCGCCACGGCCGCGGTGCGGGCCACCGGGCCGGTCGGGCGCGCCTGCGCGGCGGTGCTGCGCGGCGTCGAGGTGGTCGCGGCCGTCCTGCCGCACTTCTGGCTCGGCGCCGTGCTCATCGTCGTGTTCGCCTCCACCCTCGGCTGGTTCCCCGCGACCAGCAGCGGCACCGACCCCGCCGGCCTGGTGCTGCCTAGCGTGACGCTCGCCGTGCCGGTCGCCGGGTTCCTCGGGCAGGTGATGCGCGACTCGCTCGACGAGGCGGCCGCGGCTCCGTTCGCGACCAGCGCGCGGGCCCGGGGCGGCTCGGGCGCCGGCGTGCTGTGGCGGCACACCCTGCGGCACGGCGTGCTGCCCGCGGTCGCCCTGTCCGGCTGGGCGTTCGGCTCCCTGCTGAGCGGGGCGGTGGTGGTGGAGACGCTGTTCGGCCGGCCGGGGCTCGGCCGGCTGCTGCTCGACGCGACGATGCAGCGCGACGTCCCCGTCGTCGTCGGGGCGGTCGTCGTGGTCGCGGTCGCGTACGTGGTGGTGATGGTGCTGGTCGACCTGCTCGAGCGGCTGCTGGACCCGCGGGGCGCGCGGACGTCCGCCGCGGCCCCCGGGGCGGCGCGGGGTCGCGGGTCGGCCGCCCCGGTGCCGCGCCCCGGTGAGCCGGCGGTGCTCGGATGACCGCGACGACCGCCGCCTCCCCGCGCGTCCCCGCGCGGGGACGGCTCGCGGCGCCCCTGCGCGCCCTCGGCGTCCCGGGGCTGATCGCCGCGGTCGCCGTGGTGTGGATGGCCGTGGCGGTGCTGCGGCCCGGGCTGCTCGCCCCCGGCGACCCCACCGCCATCGACCCGCGCGCGGCGTTCACCGCCCCCGGACCGGGGCACTGGTTCGGCACCGACGAGTCCGGGCGCGACGCCTACACGCGCGTGGTGCACGGTGCCGCGGCGTCGCTCGGCATCGGCGCCGCCGCCACCGCCATCGGCGTCGGTGCTGGCCTGGTGCTCGGGTACGCCGCGGGTCTCGGCCCCCGGTGGCTGGACGCGGCGGTCTCGCGGGTGATCGAGGTGCTGTTCGCGCTGCCGACCCTCGTGCTCGCGCTGCTGCTGGTCGCCGTGCTCGGCGCCGGGGTCGAGGCCTCGGTGCTCGCGGTCGGCGCCGCCACCGCCCCGGGCTACGCGCGGATGCTCCGGGCCCGGGTCCGGACGGTCGCCGGCAGCGGGTACGTCGAGGCCGCGCGGCTGGAGGGGCACGGGCCCGCGCGCGTCCTCGTGCGGCACGTGCTGCCCAACACCCTGTGGCCGCTCGTCTCGGTCGCCACGCTCGGGATCGGGCAGGCCGTGGTGTGGGTGTGCGCGCTGAGCTTCCTCGGGCTGGGCAGCCTGCCCCCGTCGCCGGAGTGGGGCGCGATGCTCAACGCGGGCCGGGTCTACATCGAGTCCGCCTGGTGGCTGACCGTGTTCCCGGGCCTGGCGATCACGGCGACCGCCGCGGCGCTGACGGTGCTGGGACGGCGCATCGGGGCGGTGGCGGGATGAGCGTGGCGCCGGTGCTCGACGTCGCGGGACTGCGCGTCGCGTTCGGCCGGGGCGCGGCTGCGCGGGAGGTGCTGCACGGCATCGACCTGCGCGTCGCCCCCGGTGAGTGCGTCGCCGTCGTCGGCGGGTCCGGGGCCGGCAAGTCCGTGCTCGCGCGCACCCTCGTCGGGCTGGCGGCCGAGGGCGCCCCCGCCGACGTCCGCACCGACCGGTTCCGCCTCCTCGGCCGGGACGCCGCCGCGTTCGGGCCGCGCGCCTGGCGGGCGGCGCGCGGCCGGGACGTCGGCCTGGTGCTGCAGGACGCGCTCGGCTCGCTGGACCCGCTGCGCACGGTCGGTGCAGAGGTCGGCGAGACGCTCGCGCTGCTGCGCCCGCGACCGCCGCGCGCCGAGCGGTCGGCCCGGGTGCTCGCCGCGCTCGCGGACGCCGGCCTGCCCGACCCGGCGGTCCGCGCGCGGCAGCGCCCCGGCGAGCTCTCCGGGGGCATGCGGCAGCGCGCGCTCATCGCGTCCGCCGTGGTCGCCCGGCCCCCCCTGCTCGTCGCCGACGAGCCGACCACCGCGCTCGACGCCACCGTGGCCGCCCGCGTGCTGGACCTGCTCGCGGGCCTGCGGGACGGCGGCACCGCGGTCGTCCTCGTCACGCACGACCTGGGCGCGGTCGCGCGGGTCGCGGACCGGGTGGTCGTCCTGGCGGACGGCGTCGTCGTGGAGGAGGGCCCGACCGCGGCCGTCCTCGCGGAGCCGCGCGCCGCGCACACGCGTGAGCTCGTCGCCGCCGCGCGGCTCGGCGACGGCCCCGGGGCGGTGCCACCGGCCGGCCCGGTGCTGCTGGACGGGCGCGGGCTGCGCCGGACCTTCGCGCTGCCCGGCGGGGAGCGGCTGGACGCGGTCGCGGACGTCGACGTGCAGGTGCACGCGGGCGAGGCCGTCGGGCTGGTCGGGGAGTCCGGGTCCGGGAAGACCACGCTCGCGCGGCTGCTGCTCGCGGCCGACGCCCCCGACGCGGGGGAGGTGCTGCTCGACGGGGGGCCCTGGTCGGCCCTGCCGGAGCGGGGGCGCCGACCGCTGCGTCCGGGGATCCGGCTCGTGCCGCAGGACCCGCTCGGGACCGTCGACCCGCGGCTGACCGTCCGGGCGCTGCTGCGCGACGCGCTCGGTGCGGGGCCGGGCGCGGGGCCGGGCGGGCGGGGCCGGTCCGTCGCCGCGGCGGAGGCGGCCTGCGTGCAGCTGCTGGCCCGCGTGCACCTCACCGCGGACGTGCTCGGCCGGCGGCCGCGCACCCTGTCCGGCGGTCAGCGGCAGCGGGTCGCCATCGCGCGGGCGCTCGCGTCCCGGCCCCGGGTGCTGCTGCTCGACGAGCCCGTGTCCGCCCTGGACGTCCAGGTGCAGGCGGCGATCCTCGACCTGCTCGTCGAGCTCCGGCGGGCGTCCGGCGTGGCGATGGTCCTCGTCTCGCACGACCTCGGCGTGGTCCGGCGGGTCTGCGACCGGGTGCTGGTGATGAGCGGCGGCCGGGTCGTCGAGCAGGGTGCGGTCGCGGACGTCTTCGCGGCCCCGGGGCACCAGGTCACCCGCGCCCTCCTCGCGGCCCGCCCCCTCTCGTCACACCCCCAGCCACCCCCCACCCGCCGCACCTCGCCGAGATAGGTCCGCCCCGCCGAGACAGGGCCTCCTGGACGCCCCGGGGACCGGGAGGCTCCTCTCTCGGCGCGGTGGTGGGCGGGGGAGGGGTCAGGGGCGGACGACGATCTTGCCGCGGGTGTGGCCCGTCTCCAGGGCGCGGTAGGCGTCCGCGGCGTGGTCGAGGTCGAAGGTCGCCGAGATCTCCACG
>DAMBCY010000333.1:0-4767 GCA_032056255.1 Cellulomonas sp.
CGCGTGCGCCAGGGCGTCGCGGGCCTCGGGTCCTGAGCGTCCGGCTCCGCGAGACCGGCCGTCCGGGTCGAGGCGGCTCGTCCCGGGCGCCTCGGGACCGGGAGAAGGCCTATCTCGTCGGGACCGGGACGGGGCGGGCCGCCCGGTCGAGCTCCCGCGCGAGGTGCGGGCGCACGACGTGGCCGTGGAACCAGGCGCGCCACCCGCGTGCGGTGATCTGAGCCCACCGGTAGTTCACCCACTCGACCAGCGTGAACGCCGCCGTGCCGACGGCGACGAGGTGCGGCAGCGGTTGCCCGTGCCGCGGGGTGAGCGCGGCACCCAGGAGCGCGGCGGCGGCCACCGCCGCGCAGCAGGCCATCGTGCGCGCGACGACGCGGGCCTGCCTCGTCGTCAGGTGGCCGCGAGCGCGCAGGCGCCAGAACGCCGCAGCCGTCGCCAGGACGGCGGCGAGCGCGGACGACGCGGCCAGCAGCGGGACGAGGACCGGATCTGCCGGCCAGGCCAGGGCCACCAGCAGCGACGGCAGGACCGCGGCGCTGACGGCCTCGCCGGCGGCGAGGCTGCGGAGCTCGGCGCGGACCTGGCCGGGACCGCGCCGACGCCGAGTCGCCGCCGTGGTGGGGGCCGCTCGCGTCACGCGGTTCCGTCTCCTCCCGTGGCGGCCCGTCGGGGCCGCGGACCGAGCCCCAGGGTGCCACGCCGGCCGGTGGGGTGCCGTCCGCCGCGGCGGACGCGGCCGCCCTCGGCGGGTCGCGCACGGAGAAGCCCGGCCGGCGGGGGCACCGACCGGCCGGGCTTCACCGGACCCCTGGCACGGGCGGGGGTAGCCCGCGCCAGGGGAGTCCGATCAGCCGCGCGGCTCTCGCCGCCGAGCGACCACTCGCGTGACCAGCACCGGGGCGGAGCGGGCCATTCTCGACTCCTCGGGACCGGGTCGGTGTCGACCTCGACGGATGACAGCGCTGTCAGAGTGTGCCGAACCTAGCCTTCGGGCCCGGCGCGCGTCAAGGGTCCGGGGCGCGGCGAGCGGTCCGGGCGACCGTTCGTCGACGGGGACCGACGGTTGGTGCCGATCGCGGCGGCGGGCGCCCCCGCATGCGCTGCGGTGGACCGTGCAGCCCCGAGAGAATGGAGACGTCGATGACGACAGCCCCACCCCGCCGCCGGACCGTCCGAGGCGTCACCGGGGTGGCCGCGCTGACCGGCGTGGCGCTGCTGACCGCGGCCGGGTGCACCGGCGGCGACGTCGAGGACCCGGACGTCTTCACCACCCGCGAGGTCACCGACGGCACGACGACCTTCCTCGTCGTCACCAACCCCGGCGACGGCCCCGTGCTGTCCTCCGGCGCCGGCAGCCCGGTGACGCTGCTCCCGGTCGAGGTCGGCGGGCGCACCTCTGCCTTCAAGGACATGAACGCGAACGGCACTCTGGACCTGTGGGAGGACTGGCGCGAGCAGCCGCGGGACCGGGCCGCCGCGCTGGCCCAGGAGCTGTCGATCGAGCAGGTCGCCGGCCTCATGCTCTACGGCACCCAGGAGTACTCGCCCGCCGACGGTCTCACCGACGCGCAGCGCGACTACCTGTCGGGCTCCGGCGTGCGCAGCGTGCTCAACGCGGGGCCGAACGACGTGGAGGCGAACGTCACCTGGTCGAACGAGGTGCAGGCCTACGTCGAGTCCTCCGCGAGCACGGACCGGCCGTACGTGCCGGTGAACTTCACCTCCGACCCGCGATCGACGGCGGGTGCCGCGAGCTACAACTCCGCCGGCCACGACCTGTCGCGCTGGCCGTCGAACCTCGGGCTCGCGGCGACCTTCGACGTCGGCACCGTCCGGACGTTCGCCGCCACGGTCTCGGCCGAGTACCGGGCGCTGGGCATCGTCACGGCGATGAGCCCGCAGATCGACGTGGCGACCGACCCGCGCTGGCTGCGCACCGAGGGCACCTTCGGCGAGGACGTCGAGCGCACCGCCGAGCTCGCGGCGGCGAACGTCGAGGGGTTCCAGGGATCCCCGGGCGTCGACGGCTGGGGCGAGGAGTCGGTCAACGCGATGATCAAGCACTGGGCCGGGGAGGGTCCGGGCGAGGGTGGCCGCGAGCCGCACACCGAGGCGGGGAAGTACGCCGTCTTCCCGGGCGGGAGCTTCGGCAGCCACACCGAGGCGTTCCTCGGTGCCCTGGACTCGGCGTCGGTCATGACGTCGTACTCGATCGTGCTGGACGCGGACGGCGACCCGATCTTCACCGACCGCACCGGGGCCGCGTACGACACCGGCCGGATCGCGCTGCTCCGGGAGAGCTACGACGGCGTCGTCGTCACCGACTGGAACGTCACGCGGTCGGTGGACGACCCGGGCGTGAGCACCAGCTCCGGGACCGGCTGGGGCGTCGAGGACCTCACGGAGGACGAGCGGCACCACGCGATCCTGCGCACCGGGCACGACATGGTCGGCGGCAACAACGACGTCGCGCCCCTGCTCGCCGCGCACGACCTGTGGCAGGCGGACTTCGAGGCCGGCCTGGTCGACGTCGACGCGGACAGCCGGTTCCGCGCGTCCGCGGCACGCATCCTCACCCTGTTCTTCCAGCCCGGCCTGTACGAGAACCCCTACCTGGACCCGGAGCGCTCCCGCGCGGTCGCCGGCTCCGCCGACAAGGTCGCCGCGGGCTACCAGGCGCAGCTCGACTCGGTCGTCATGCTGAAGAACACCGGTGACGCCGTCGCTGCCGCGGACCCCGCGGCGTGGTCCGGGTCGACCGTGTACGTCCCGCGCTCGTACCGCAGGGACACCAGCGGCGTCACGGGCACCTCGGGGTACGTGGAGGCCCCCGGCCTCGACCTCGACGTCGTGGCGGAGTACGCCGGCCGGGTCGTCACCGACGAGGCCGAGCCGGCCGCCGACGGCGAGGTCGCCCGCTACACCGCCCCCGACCTCACCGACGTGGACGTCGTGCTGGTCGGCATGAGCAGCCCCGTCAACGGCACCCACTTCACCTCCGTCGGCCACGACCCCGCGACCGGCACCTGGTACCCGCTCTCGTTGCAGTACCGCCCGTACACCGCGGACGGCGAGCACGTGCGCCGGGTCTCGATCTCCGGCGACCTGCTGCCCGACGGCACCCAGGAGAACCGGTCCTCCTACGGCCAGACCTCCCGGATCGCGAACGAGGCGGACCTCGACGCGTTCGAGCGCGCCGTCGCCGCCGTCGAGGCCTCCGGGCGGGACATCCCGGTGATCGCGGTGGTCAAGGCCACCAACCCCGTCGTCCCGGCCGAGTTCGAGGCGGACGCCGACGCGATCCTCGTCGGGTTCGGCGTCGGTGACGCGGCGCTCGTCGAGACCGCCCTCGGGCTGCACGAGCCGCGGGGACGGCTGCCGATGGCGTTCCCGGCGTCGATGGACGCGGTGGAGGCGCAGCTCGAGGACGTCGGCGGGGACACGGAGCCGTACGTGGACGCGGCGGGGAACGCGTACGCGATCGGCTTCGGCCTGGGGTTCGCGGGGGCGGTGGGGGAGTAGCGCGCAGGTGCGGCCGGCCCGCGCCGCTCAGAAGGCGTACGTGCCGAACCGGCCCCAGGCGACGACGACGGCCAGGGCCAGGAGCACGACGTTGATGACGATCGCCTGGGGCTCCTTGCGGCGGGCGTGCGTGACCACGGCGCCGACCATGACGACCGCGAGACCGACCGCGGCGAGCGGGGTCAGGACGGGCGCGATGCCCAGGGCGGCCGGCAGGACCAGCCCGAACGCCGCGAGGACCTCCGCCGCACCGATCAGCCGGATGGTCCCGGTGGCGAAGTCGGTGGTCCACGGCAGCGACGCCTCGAGCTTCTCGCGGGGCTGGGAGAGCTTGAGCACGCCGGCGGCCAGGAAGGCGACGGCGAGGACGATCTGGATGACCCACAGGGCGGTGTTCATGGCGGTCCTTGTCCGAGAAGATGCTTGAATCAGCAACTAGTCTGGGGGTGGTCACTTTCCGCGTCAAGTAACCTGCGGGCATGGACCGCGACGACGAGCCGCGATGGCTCAGCACGGAGCAGACCGGCGCGTGGATCGCGCTGGCCGCGCTGACCACCGCGCTCCCCGCCGCGCTCGACGCCCAGCTGCGCCGTGACGCCGGGATCAGCCACACCGAGTACCAGGTGCTCTCCTGGCTGTCGATGAACCAGGACCGGACCGGCAGGATGAGCGAGATCGCGGCCCTGGCGAACGTCAGCCTGTCGCACCTGTCCCGGATCGCGTCCCGGCTCGAGGACCGGGGCTGGCTCGAGCGCCGCACCGACCCCGAGGACGGGCGGGTCACGCTCGCCACGCTGACCGGGGCGGGCTGGGCGGCGGTGGTCGACGCCGCGCCGGGACACGTCGAGGAGGTGCGGCGCCTCGTCTTCGACCCGCTCACGGGGTCGCAGGTCGCGCAGCTCCGCGCGATCGCGGAGCGGATCCTGTCCGCCGTGCGCCCCGGCCTGTGCCTCCCCGAGGTCCGGCCGGCGTCGCGGGAGGGGTGATCATCGGCCCGAACGGCTGCGGCAAGTCGACGCTGCTGCGCGCGCTGGCCCGGCCTCGCCGAGCCCTGCCCCCTGAGGCAGCCGACCTGCTGGCGTCATCGGTGGCCGATCCCACGGCCCGCCCGGTGCGCAGACACCCGGTAGGCTGCCACCCGACCGCCCGGACCTGTCCCCACCCACCCGGACGGCCACGCGCACCGACCAGCACCGCCTCAGGACCCGCCGCCGGCACCACCGTGGGCACCTGACCGGATCG
>DAMBCY010000334.1:0-4763 GCA_032056255.1 Cellulomonas sp.
ATGAACACGATCTCGCGTTCGAGTAGGAGCTGCAGGAATAACGAGTCGATCACGGCGAGGTGGTTGCTCGCGAGGATCGCGGCCCCGTCGGACGGCACGTGCTCGGCCCCCCGCACCCAGGGACGGAACAGGAGGTGCAGCAGCGGGCCGACGAGGACCCGCTTCATGAACCAGTAGAACAACCTGCCACCTCTCGACCTCGTCACGCGGGACCGCTGTGCCGCCTCCGGCGTGCCTTGTGCTCGCCAGCCGACTCTAGAGTGCTGCCATGGCCCCGCGTCCCGAACGACCCGACCCGTCCCACGACGGCGACGAGCGCGACGACGCGCGCGGTACCCACCACGACCGTCCGTCCGACCAGCCGGTGTCCGACGAGCAGTGGGCCGCGATCGTCGCGGACCTGCGCGCGGACGCCGACCCGGTGGCCGGCACCACGGGTCAGGACGACCCGCGGACCTCGTCCGGTCCCGCCGTAACCTACCCCGTCGCACCGTGGGTGACCGACCGACGCGTCGTGCGACCTGCGCAGGACCGCCGCGAGGGCGCCGACGACGACCACGCGGACCGGGCCGGTGACGCCGACGGGCTCCCCCGCGAGCTCAGCGGGCGGGACTGGGACGCCACGGACCAGATGGACGAGGCGGAGCGGCGCGTCGACGAGGCCGAGCACTTCCACCCCGCCGACCCCGGGCCGGTCCTGGGCGGCGACCCGCTGCTGACGATGGCGTGGTCCGCGGTCGTGGGCGTGCCCGTGCTGTGGCTCGTCGTGCTCGTCGCCTGGCGCTCCGCGCCGCCGGTGATCATGCAGGCCTCGGTGGCGGTGTTCCTGCTCGGCCTGGTCCTGCTGCTCTGGCGCATGCCGCACCGGCGTGACGACGAGCACGACGACGACGGCGCCGTGGTCTGACGACCGGCGCCGGTCGCGCGGGCCGGAGCGGTCCCGGGCTACAGCCGCGCGAGGTCCGCCGCGCCGACGATGCCCGCGTCGTTGCCCATCGAGGCCAGCGCGAACGTCGCCTCGGGCCGGTGGCCGCGCGCGGAGAGCTGGTCGAGGAAGGCGTTCCGCGCGGGGGCGAGCAGCAGGTCGCCCGCGGCGCTGACGCCACCGCCGATGACGACGATGGCGGGGTCGAGCAGCGCGGCGACGGACGCGGAGCCCTCGCCGATCCACCGGCCGAGCTCGGCCAGCAGCTCCACCGCGAGCGGGTCGCCCTCCTGCGCGGCCTGGGTGACCTGCGGGCCGGTCAGGTCGTCGGCGTCGCCGCCGGCGAGCTCGAGGAGCCGGGTCCCGCGCTCGGGCTGGGTGATGAGCGCCGACTGGGCGTCGCGGACCAGGGCGCTGCCGGAGGCGTACTGCTCCCAGCAGCCCTCGTGGCCGCAGCCGCAGTAGTGGCCGCCGGGGACGACGCGCATGTGGCCGACCTCCGCCGCCACGCCCCAGGCCCCGCGGATCAGCCGGTCGCCGACGACGAGCGCGCCGCCGAGGCCGGTGCCGATGGTCAGCAGCAGCATGTCCTGCACGTCGCGACCGGCACCGAACCGGTACTCGGCCCAGCCGGCGGCGTTCGCGTCGTTCTCGACGACGATCTTCACGTCCGCGCCGAGCTCCTTCGCGACGACGTCGCGCAGCGGGTGGTCGCGCCAGGGCAGGTTCGGCGTGAACAGCACCGTCGCCTGGTCGGCCCCGATGAACCCGGGGGCGGCGAGGCCGATGGCACCGATCTCGTGCTCGTCGGCGAGCTCCTGGCAGGCCTCGACGACGCCGCGGTCGACGCTGGCGGAGTCGCGCGGATCGGTGTCCCGACGGGTCTTCGCGATGATGCGGCCGTCCTCGTCGACCACACCGGCGGCGATCTTCGTCCCGCCGATGTCCACACCGATGGCGTGCATGGTTCCCCGCTTCCGCGATCTCGTCCTGCGATGTGCACGCGGCGCGGCCGACGGCCCGGGTGGCTGCGGCACCGGCGCGACGGCGGCAGCCCTGCGCGCGTGCGCCCCCACGCTAGCGTGCCGGCCGCCCTTTGCTGCACACGCTCCCACGCCTCGGGTCCGCCCCGGCCGGGACCACCCCGGCGACCGGGTGGTCCCGACCCCGCAGAAGGCCTGCAACCAGGACCAAAGTCCCCTATGCTGCGGGCACCTTCCGACCTCTGACGATGGAGCCAGAACCATGGAGGAGTTCAGCACCCCCCTGCTGGTCGACGCGGGCCCGCGCGACAACCTGCTCGACCTGCTGTCCGCACGCGTGGCCGCCACCGGCGACGGCCCGCTCATCGAGTACAAGCCGCCGTCGGCGGCCGCGACCGCCGGGACGACGACGTGGCGCACCGTGAGCGCCCGGGAGTTCGACCGCCGCGTCCGCGACGTCGCACGCGGGTTCGTCGCCCGGGGCGTGGCCCCCGGCGACCGCGTCGGCATCATGTCCCGCACCCGGTACGAGTGGACACTGCTCGACTGGGCGCTGTGGTCCGCGGGCGCCGTGCCCGTCCCCGTCTACGAGACCTCGTCCGCCGAGCAGGTGCACTGGATCCTCACCGACGCGGCCGTCACGCTCCTGGTCGTCGAGACCGCCGAGCACGCCGCCACGGTGGCCGAGGTCCGCCCGGAGATCCCGCTGCTGAGCGACGTCCTGGTCATCGACGAGGGCGCCGTGGACCGGCTCGCCGAGGAGGGCGCCGCCGTCCCGGACACGGAGATCGACGCCCGGCGCCGGCACGCCGGCCGGGACGACCTCGCGACCCTCATCTACACCTCCGGCACCACCGGGCGGCCGAAGGGCGTCGAGCTCACGCACGGGAACTTCTCCGTGCTCGCGCGCAACGCCGTCGAGGGGCTGCACGAGGTCGTGTCGACGCCGGGCGCGCGCACGCTGCTGTTCATGCCGCTGGCGCACGTGTTCGCCCGGTTCGTCGAGGTGCTGTGCGTCCCCGCCGGCGTCGTGCTCGGGCACACCCCGGACACCAAGCAGCTGCTCACCGACCTCGGGGAGTTCCGCCCGACGTTCATCCTCTCGGTGCCGCGCGTGTTCGAGAAGGTGTACAACTCCGCCGAGCAGAAGGCCGCGGCCGGCGGGAAGCTCAAGATCTTCCAGTGGGCCGCCCGCACCGCCATCGCCTACTCGCGGGCCCTCGACGACGGCCGGCCCCCGCTGGCCCTGCGGGTGCAGCACGCCGTCGCCGACCGGCTCGTGTTCCACAAGCTGCGCGACGCGATGGGCGGCCGCATCGAGTGGGCCATCTCCGGCGGCGCACCGCTGGGCGAACGGCTCGGGCACTTCTTCCGCGGCATCGGGGTCCGCATCCTCGAGGGCTACGGCCTGACCGAGACCACCGCCCCGGCGACGGTCAACCTGCCCGGCAACACCCGGATCGGCACCGTCGGGCCGCCGCTTCCCGGCACGTCCGTCCGGATCGCCGACGACGGCGAGGTGGAGGTCCGCGGCCCGCAGGTGTTCCGGCGGTACCACGGCAACCCCGTCGCCACCGACGAGGCGTTCGACGACGGCTGGTTCCGCACCGGCGACCTCGGCTCGCTCGACGCCGACGGGTACCTGCGGATCACCGGGCGCAAGAAGGAGATCATCGTGACCGCCGGGGGCAAGAACGTCGCCCCCGCCCTGCTGGAGGACCGGCTGCGGGCGCACCCGCTGATCAGCCAGGTCGTCGTCGTGGGCGACGGCCGGCCGTTCATCGGCGCGCTCGTCACCCTCGACCCCGAGGGGCTGCCGGGCTGGTGCGCCGCGCACGGCCGCCCGGCGCTCTCGGTCGCCGAGGCCGTGCACGACGAGGAGGTCCGGGCCTCGATCGACCAGGCGGTCGAGCGTGCGAACCGCGCGGTGTCCCGCGCGGAGTCCATCCGGCGGTACCGCATCCTCGCGGACGACCTGACGATCGCCAGCGGGCACCTGACGCCGAAGCTCAGCGTCCGGCGCACCCACGTGCTCAAGGACTTCGCGACGGACGTCGAGGCCATCTACGCCACGGAGCCGGTGGGCTGAGGCCGGCCGGGCTCGGCCGGGCCAGATGGTCCGGCCGGGCCGGTCGGGCCGGTCGGGCCGGTCGGGCTCGGCCGGGTCGGTCGGGCTCGGCCGGGCCGGGCGCCGCGGCGTCAGACCCGGCCGAGCCGGGCCAGCAGCGTGGCCGAGGGCAGCACGCGCGCGCCCGCGGCCTCGAGGTCGGTCCCGAGCGCCCGGTCGCTCGTGACCACGACGACGACCCGCCCCACGGGCTCCGCGCGGACCAGACGGCGGATCAGGTCGTCCGCGATCTCCCCCTGCGAGAACAGCACCCGCACCCCCCGCGGCCCCGCCGGCGAGCGGTCCGGCGTGGGCGCGTCGCGACCGTCGAAGCAGCACGTCACCTCGGCGCCGGTACGGCCCGCGAGGTTCGCCAGCCGCTCGGTCAGGCGGCGGCGCTGCTCGGCGAGCGGCTGGTCCGGCCAGGCGAGCTTCGAGACGTTGTAGCCGTCCACCACGAGGTGCACCCGCGGCAGCGCCAGCAGCTCGTCCAGCAGCGCGGGGTCGTCCGCTCCCCGTCCGCGCGACGTGCCACGCACCCCCGCCCCGGGGACCGGGGCCGGGGCGACCAGATCGGCCGGCATGACGCCGACCGGCGGGAGCGCGAGCTCCTCCCGCAGCGCCGAGCCGGCCTCGACCAGCGTGTCCAGCAGCAGCCGCACGCGCACCTCCGCCAGGTCGCGCTGCGCGGCCGCGTCCTGCCGGGCCGCCCGCGCCAGGTCCTCCGCGCGGCGCCGGTCCGCGTTGG
>DAMBCY010000335.1:0-4751 GCA_032056255.1 Cellulomonas sp.
GCACGACGCCCTCACCACCGAGGACTACCTGCCCGAGCTCCGCGCCGCCGTGCACGAGCAGCTCGCCGGCAAGGACGTCACGTTCGTGTTCGGCTCCCGCCTCGGCTACCTGCCGCCGTCGGACGTGGGCGTGCACGAGCCGTTCGTCGTCGAGACCGAGGCGGGCGAGCGCGTCGAGGCGCAGATGTGGTTCCGCTGCTACGGCAACCTGCCGGCGAGCGACTACCTGGCCGGCGACCTCGCGGGCGTCCGCAACGGCCTGGGCGAGGTCCGTGTCGAGCCGACGCTCGCCCTGACCGGGCACCCGACGGTGTACGCCGTCGGGGACGTCACCGACGTGCCGGAGTCGAAGCGCGCGTCCGCCGCCACGGCGCACGCCGGGGTGGTCGCGGCGAACATCCGCGCCGCGATCTCCGGCGAGCAGCCGAGCGCGACGTACGCGCCGGCGCCGGAGCGGATCGTGCTGCCGCTCGGTCGCGGCGGCGGGGCGTCCCAGGTGGTCGACGGCGACGGGGTGCGCCGCGTCCTGGGCGCCGCGGAGACCAGCCGGATCAAGGGCGTGGACCTGTTCTCCTCCGCCGTCGCGGAGCTGTTCGGCTGAACCGCCCGCCCCCGGGCCGCCCACGAGCACCGAGCGGGCGCCCCGGGCGGGCCGGGCGGGTCAGGCGGTGGGGATCCGGCGGCGGCGCAGGCGCGTCCAGACGAAGCGCACCACGACGACCACGATCACGGCGTACACCGCGTAGTTGATGTAGTCGGAGTAGTGCCCGACGTCCTCCCACTGCGCCCCGAGCACGTACCCGGCGACCACCAGCCCGGAGTTCCACACGGCGCTGCCGATCGCGGTGTACAGCAGGAACCTCGGCACCGCCATGCGCTCCAGCCCGGCGGGGATCGAGACCAGCGAGCGCACGATCGGCACGCAGCGGCCGATCAGCACGGCCTGGCCGCCGTGCCGCTCGAACCACGCCTCGGCGCGGTCCAGGTCCTCGACCTCCGTGAGCGGCAGCCGGTCCAGCCAGCGGCGCAGCCGCGCGCGGCCGAACCAGACCCCGAGCCCGTAGAGCGCGATCGCCCCCACGACGGCACCGACGGTGGCCCCGACGATCGCCCACGCCAGGGACATCTGCCCCTGGCTGGCGACGTAGCCGGCGACCGGGAGGACCACCTCGGACGGGATGGGCGGGAACAGGTTCTCCAGCGCGACCAGCAGGCCGACCCCGAGCGGGCCGAGCGCGTCGACGACGCTCACCACCCAGCCGGCCAGCCCGGTGAGCTCGGCGTCGGACGTCGCCGCGGCGAGCGGGAGGACGGGGGCGGCGGCGGTGGAGGCGGCCAGGACGAGGGTCGCGTTCATCGCGGTCGATCGTCGCACGGCGGGCGTGCGGCGGCCCGGGCGCGGCGGCGGCCCAGGTCAGGCGTGCACAGGTCGCGCACACGATCCGCACACCCCGGCGGACGCAGGACCGGCCGGCCGCGCCGTCCTGACGCGACCGGCCGGTCCACGACCCCGGGCCGGGCTCAGCCCGCGGCGCGCGCCATCGCCAGCCCGCCCGCGTCGTCGGCGGAGCGGGTCACCCGCACCGTGTCGCCGTCGTGCACCTCGCCGGAGAGCAGCAGCCGGGCCAGCCGGTCGCCGATCTCCCGCTGCACGAGCCGGCGCAGCGGCCGGGCGCCGTAGGCGGGGTCGAACCCCTCGATGCCGAGCCACTCGCGCGCGGCCGGGTCCACGTCCAGCGTGAGCCGCCGGTCCCGCAGCC
The DNA here is from genome assembly GCA_032056255.1 of Cellulomonas sp. Classification (GTDB taxonomy): domain Bacteria; phylum Actinomycetota; class Actinomycetes; order Actinomycetales; family Cellulomonadaceae; genus Cellulomonas. The sequence continues at coordinate 1,761 of DAMBCY010000335.1, forward strand.
GCGCCGCGAGGGACGCGACCTGCAGGTCGACGATCCGGGGGATCTCGTCCAGGGACAGCGCGTCGAACAGGACGATGTCGTCGAGCCGGTTGAGGAGCTCCGGCTTGAACGCCTCCCGCACCGCCTGCATGACGGCGTCCCGCCGGCTGCCCGGGTCGAGCACCGGGTCGACGAGGAACTGCGAGCCGAGGTTCGACGTGAGCACGAGGATCACGTTCCGGAAGTCGACCGTGCGCCCCTGCCCGTCGGTCAGGCGGCCGTCGTCGAGCACCTGCAGCAGGATGTCGAACACCTCGGGGTGCGCCTTCTCGACCTCGTCGAGCAGCAGCACCGAGTACGGTCGCCGCCGGACGGCCTCGGTGAGCTGGCCGCCCTCCTCGTACCCGACGTAGCCCGGGGGTGCCCCGATCAGGCGGGCGACGGAGTGCCGCTCGGCGTACTCGGACATGTCGATGCGCACCATGGCGCGCTCGTCGTCGAACAGGAAGTCCGCGAGCGCCTTGGCGAGCTCGGTCTTGCCGACGCCGGTGGGGCCGAGGAACAGGAACGACCCGGTCGGCCGGTCGGGGTCGGAGATGCCCGCGCGGGCGCGGCGCACGGCGTCCGACACCGCGGCGACGGCCGCGCGCTGGCCGATCAGCCGCTCACCGATCACCTCCTCCATCCGGAGCAGCTTCGCGCTCTCGCCCTCGAGCAGGCGGCCGGCGGGGATGCCGGTCCACGCGGCGACGACCTCGGCGATCTCGTCGGGGCCGACCTTGTCCGCGATCATCGGTGCCTGCACGGTCGCCGACTCCTCGGCGCGCTCACGCTCCTCGGCCGCCGCGATCTCCTGCTCGACCGCCGGCACCTCCCCGTACTGCAGGCGCGCGGCACCGGCGAGGTCGCCCTCGCGCAGCAGCCGGTCCGCCGTGGACCGCAGCTCGTCGAGCTTCGCCTTGAGGTCGCCGACCAGGTTGTGCCCGGCCTTCTCCTTCTCCCAGCGCGCGGTGAGCCCGGCGAGCTCCTCGCGCCGGTCGGCGAGGTCGGCCCGCAGCTTCTCCAGCCGCTCGCGCGAGGCGGGGTCGTCCGCCTCGGACAGCACGACCTCCTCCATCTCGAGGCGGGTCACGGCGCGCTGCAGCTCGTCGACCTCCACGGGAGAGGAGTCGAGCTCCATCCGCAGCCGGGAGGCGGCCTCGTCCACCAGGTCGATCGCCTTGTCCGGCAGCTGGCGGCCGGGGATGTACCGGTCGGACAGCGCCGCGGCGGCGACCAGGGCCGCGTCGGCGATGGTCACCTTGTGGTGCGCCTCGTACCGCTCCTTGAGGCCGCGCAGGATCGCGACGGTGTCCTCGACGGAGGGCTCGCCGACGAAGACCTGCTGGAACCGGCGCTCCAGGGCGGGGTCCTTCTCGATCCGCTCGCGGTACTCGTCGAGCGTGGTGGCGCCGACGAGGCGCAGCTCGCCGCGGGCGAGCATGGGCTTGAGCATGTTGCCCGCGTCCATCGCTCCCTCACCGCCGGCGCCGGCCCCGACCACCGTGTGCAGCTCGTCGATGAAGGTGACGACCTCGCCCTCGGACGAGGTGATCTCCGCCAGGACGGCCTTGAGCCGCTCCTCGAACTCGCCGCGGTACTTCGCGCCGGCGACCATCGCCGCCAGGTCGAGGGAGACGAGGCGCTTGCCGCGCAGGGACTCGGGGACGTCGCCGGCGACGATGCGCTGCGCGAGGCCCTCGACGACGGCGGTCTTGCCGACGCCGGGCTCGCCGATCAGCACCGGGTTGTTCTTGGTCCGGCGGGACAGCACCTGGACGACGCGGCGGATCTCCGCGTCGCGCCCGATGACCGGGTCGAGCTTCCCGTCGCGGGCGCGCTGCGTCAGGTCGAGCCCGTACTGCTCGAGGGCCTTGTAGGTGCCCTCGGGGTTCGGGCTCGTCACGCGGGCCGAGCCCCGGACCGACGGCAGAGCGGCGGCGAGGGCGTCCCGGGAGGCGCCCTGGGCGCGCAGCGCGTCGGCGACGCCGCTCTGCCCCGCGGCCAGGCCGAGCAGCAGGTGCTCGGTCGACACGTAGTCGTCGCCCAGGGTGCGCGCCTCGGCGGACGCGGCCTCGATGGCGGTGCCGGTCGCACGGGACGGGACCGGCTGCGCGACGGAGGACCCGCTCGCGGCGGGGAGGCTCACGAGGACCGCGCGCACGGCGCGGCCCAGCGCGGCCCGGTCGGCGCCGACGGCGTCCAGCAGGCCGTTCGCGACGCCGCCCTCCTGCGCGAGCAGCGCGTTCAGCAGGTGCGCCGGCTCCAGCTGCGGGTTCCCCGCGGCGGACGCCTGCTGGATGGCGTCGCCGATGGCCTCCTGCGACTTGGTGGTGAGCTTCGCGTCCAACGTCCCCTCCGGTCGTTCGTCTGCGGTCGTGCGTGTGCGTGGTCCGCGGCGCCGGGACCGGGCGGCACCCGGCTCCGCCCGCTGCAACGGATCCGAAGTTGAGCCTATTCCGCTCAACTCTGTCCGTCGAGCGGACCGGACAGCTCGCGCACACGTCCGTGCGGGTGCTCCGGTCATGACCCGTGTCATGCCGGGTGCTGACTCCGGACGCCCTCCACGGGGCGGTGTGAGCCACTCCACAGCAGCGCGACGCACCCGGCCCCGTCCGGTCGGGGGCGTGGGCACCGCTGAGCAGCGGGTCCACCCTCTGCTCCACCCCGTCCGAACTCTCCCGATCTGCACCGCTCTGATCTGCGCATATCCGGACATATCGGTCGGGATCGGCGTGAGCAATCTCACAATTGCCGGGAAGCACCGCCACCAGGAGTTGCGTTGCGGCCGTCGCGGCCAACAGGCTGGGACCACTCCCCCGAGGGGCACGACCGACCCACCGGAATCCCGCAGCCGTCCGTCGCCGCACACCCGAACGGGTGATGGCCACCACGACCGAACCCCCGATCCCTGTCACAGCGACCCGCTGTCCGACGTCCCCGGCACCCCCCCCGGGGCGTCCCCGCTCCCCC
>DAMBCY010000336.1:0-4688 GCA_032056255.1 Cellulomonas sp.
ACGGTGCGCACCACCACCGCGTAGTTGAAGAACACCAGGGCGGCGACGATCGCCGGGAACGTCCCGTCCAGGTGCAGGAACCCGAGCGGGCCGCCGTCCCGCAGCAGCGCCCGGAAGGCCACGCCGACCACGACGGTCGGCAGCACGAACGGTACGGTCACCAGCGCGCGCAGCACCCCGCGGCCGGGGAACCGGCACCGGTACAGCACGTAGGCGCCCGGCACGCCCAGGGCGACCGACAGCACCGTGCCCAGCGCCCCCTGCGCCAGGGTCAGCCCGACGATGCGCCAGGTGCGCGGCCGGGCGAACACCTCCGCGAAGCCCGACAGGTCCAGCGCGCCGTCCGCGACGAACCCGCGCGCGACCAGCGTCAGCACCGGCCAGGCGAAGAACGTGCCGAGGAACACCAGCGGCGCCGCCGCCGCCGCGGTCCACGCGAGCACCCGGGCCACCGTCCACCCGACGGCCGGCGGGGCCAGCGGCGGGCGCGGCGCCGCAGCCGGGCGCGCGGGCGCCCCCGGCCGGCCGGAGCCGGTCGGGGACGTCCGCGTCGCCGTGCTCATCGCGAGGTCAGCCCACCACGAGGTCGGTCCACTCCCGGACCCAGTCGTCGCGGTTCGCCGCGATCTCGGCCGGGGCGACCTCGAACGGAGCGTCGGCCAGCGGGGCCCACTGCGCCCACGCCTCCGGCAGGTCGACCGCCGAGCTCACCGGGTACATGTACATCGAGCCCGGGATGTCGGCCTGCACCTCGTCCGAGAGCAGCCAGTCGATCAGCTGCTGGGCGCCCTCGGGGTTCTGCGCCCCCGCGATCACGCCCGCGTACTCGACCTGCCGGAAGCAGGTGTCGAGCAGCGCCCCCGTCGTGGGCTCGTCGCCGCCCTCCGGGACCGTCTCGGGCGGGGAGGACGCGTACGACAGCACGACGGGTCGCGACCCGCCGCCGCCCCCGCCGGAGAAGTCCGTGTAGTAGGCGTCCGACCAGCCCTCGGCGACCTTCAGGCCGTTCGCGGTCAGGTCGGTCCAGTACTGCTGCCAGCCGTCCTCGCCGAACGCCCCGACGGTCGCCAGCAGGAACGCCAGGCCGGGGCTGGACGTCGCCGCGTTCGTCACGACGGTCAGGTCCCGGTACTCCGGCGCGGTCAGGTCCTCGAGCGTCTCCGGCTCCGGGACACCCTGGTCGGCGAACCAGGCGTGGTCCACGTTCAGGCAGACGTCGCCCCGGTCGATCGCCGTCAGCGAGCCCGACGCGTCCGGGGCGTACTCCGCCGCGTCCGCGGCGGCCGGGACCTGCGACGTGTACGGCTCCAGCACGCCCTCGTCGATCGCGCGGGACGCGAACGTGTTGTCGATCCCGTAGACCACGTCGCCCAGCGGGGCGTCCTTCGTGAGGATCAGCTGGTTGACCAGCGCCCCGCCGTCGCCCGGGGCGACCTGCGTGACCGTCAGGCCCGTGTCCGCCTCGAACTGCGCGAGCAGGCCGTCGCTCAGGTGGAACGAGTCGTGCGTGACCAGCGTGACCGATCCCCCCGCGGTGGAGCTCTGCGTCGTGGTGGCCGACGGGCCGTCCGCGACCGAGCAGGCCGTGAGGGCCAGGGCCGTCACGACCGTGAGGGCCGCGGGGGTGGTGCGCCGGGGCGTCCGGCGGTGTGCGCGCGTGCGCGCCATGGTGGTTCCTCCTCGATGTGCACCGAGGGGGCCGCCGCGCGACGCCGGCGCCCGTGGTGGGTCCCGACGGCACGAGGCGACTGAGATTCCCGACTCCCTACGCCGGTGCTAGCCGGATCAGGTTCGAGGGTCTGCGGTTCCGTCCGCACTCTCAGCGTCGGTCGGGCGCCACCTCGCGGTGACGGTCCGGGACGCTCCCCTGTCGTTCGGCCCCGACCCTACACCGCGGGCGACCGCGGGCCGGGCGCGGGCCGCGGGCGCGGCACCTGCGGAGTGCGCGGGGCGGCGCTAGCGTGGGGCGGAGCACCGGCGGCCGCTCGGCCGCACCCCGACGCAGGAGGTCCCGTGGCCGACGAAGAGACCCAGTCCACCATCGCGAAGGTCACCGGCCTGGTGGTCGCAGGGGCCGTGGCCTGGCTGGCCGGCAAGGCGGTCGACGCCGCGTGGAAGGCGGCCTCGGGGCACAAGCCGCCGAAGCCCGAGGACGACGCGGACGACATCCGGATCGGCGAGGTCGTCGCGGCCGCCGCGATCACCGCGGGCGCCGTCGCGCTGGCCCGGGTGTTCGCGACGCGGGGCACGAAGAAGTTCGCGCAGCGGGTCGACGACAACCGCGCGCTCCCCGGCCGCTGACCCGCCTGCGGGGCCGCCGACCGGGTCAGCGGGCCGCGTCGTCCGCGGGGGGCGCCGGCGTGACACGGTCCTGGGCCTCGGTGAGCTCGTCGACCACCAGCAGGTCCTGCCGGACCTTGCCGGTGCGGTAGCCGGCGCGTCCGACGAGGTGCGCCGCGACGGGCGCGGTGAGCATCTGGAACAGCGCGACCAGCACCAGGGCCCACACCGCGCTGCCCGACCGCAGCCGCAGCGACAGGCCGATCAGCACGAGGACCAGCCCGAGCACCTGGGGCTTGGTCCCGGCGTGCATCCGGGACAGCAGGTCCGGGAAACGCAGCACGCCCACCCCGGCGGCGAACGCGAGCAGCGCGCCGCCGATCATGCACACGGCGGCGGCGACGTCGGCCACGGCGTCCCAGCTCATCGCGCACCTCCCTGCTCGTCGACCTGCTCGTGGTCCTCGTCGTCCTGCGGCCCCTGCGCGGCGGCGGGTTCGTCCTCGGGGTGCACCGGGTGGGCCCCGACGGCGGGGGCGTCGGCCTCCCGCGCCCGCCGGGCGCGGCGGCGCTCCTCGGCCTCCTCCTCGGCGCGGATGCGGTCGGCCTCCTCCTGCGCGATCTCCTCGCGCGTCCGCACGCGCCCCTCGCCGGCGGGCTCCACGGACGCGAACCGGGAGATCGTCACCGAGCCGACGAACCCGACGAGGGACAGCACCACCAGGATCGGCACGACGTCGGTGCGGCGCTCCGTGGACGCGTAGAGCGCGAGGGCGGCGACCAGGACGGTCACGACGATGTCGAGCGCCACGGTCCGGTCGAGCATGGACGGCCCGCGTTCGGCCCGGATCAGGGCCAGCACCCCGGCGGCGGTGAGCAGCACCGCGCAGATCACCACGACGACGGTCATGCGCCCACCTCCGTCCCGGTGCCGCGGCCCGCCCGCCGGCCCCGCGCCGCGCGACGGGGGTGCGGCTCGAGGCCCGCGGACCGCATCTCCTCGTCGGACGCGAACGCGCGCAGCACCCGCTCCTCCTGGTCGAGCACGGCCTGCCGGGCGGCCTCGACGCCGCCGGACTGCTCGACGTCCAGGACGTGCAGGTACAGCATCCCGGTGAGGCGGTGCGCCTCGACGACCAGCGACCCGGGGACGAGCGAGCAGAGCTCGGCGGTCATCGTCAGGTACAGGTCCGAGTGGTTGCGCAGCTGCACGCCGATCACCGCGCCGTGCGGGGTGTGCCGGGGCCGCAGCGCCACCCAGGACACCTCCACGGACGCGTGCACGAGGTCCCAGGCGAACCGGGCCACCAGGACGACGAGGCCCCAGGGGTGCAGCCGGCCGTGGAAGTCGATCGGCGTCATCCGGAGCGCGCCGGTGACCGCGACGGCGATGACGGCCCCGGCGAGCACGTTGCCGACGGTGAAGTCGCCCCACAGCAGGACCCAGACGACGACCAGCCAGAGCATCGTGGGCCACTGCGTGGCGAGCTTCCGGCGGCGCGGGTGCAGGCTCATCCCTCCGCCTCCCCGGCGTCGGCCACGGCGGTGCCGCCGGCGTCCTCGGCCTCCTCGGCCCGGGCGACCTCGGCCGACTCGCCCTCGCCGCGCTCCCCGTCCGGGAGCACCGCCTGGACGTACGTCGACCGGTCCGCCAGCGCGCCGGCGGCCCGCTCCGCGTACCCGTACAGCGGGCCGGCGCCGACGGTCAGCGCCAGGCCGAGCACCACGAGCCCGGCGGCGGGACCGACCATGCCCTTCGGCAGGTGCGCGTCCGGCAGCGGCTCGGGCGGCGTCTGCCAGAAGGCCTTGTTCCACGCCTTGATCAGCGCGTAGAGGGTGAGCAGCGAGGTGAGCACGCCGCCCACCACCAGGGTCAGCGCCAGCGGGGTGCCCGCCTGCACGCCGGCCTGCATGAGGCCGACCTTGCCGAGGAACCCGGACAGCGGCGGGATGCCCGCCAGGTTCATCGCCGGGATGAAGAACAGCACCGCGAGCACGGGCGCGATCTTCGCGAGCCCGCCGAGGGACTCCAGCGAGGTCGTGCCGCCGCGGCGTTCGATGAGGCCCGCGACCAGGAACAGCCCGGTCTGCACGGTGATGTGGTGCGCGACGTAGTAGATCGCCGCCGCCCAGCCGCTCTGCGACGCCAGCGCGATGCCGAAGATCATGTAGCCGATGTGGCTGACCAGCGTGAACGACAGCAGACGCTTGAGGTCGTCCTGCGCGACGGCACCGAGGATGCCGACCACCATCGTCGCGAGCGCCGCCCACATCAGCACGTCGTCCAGCCGCCCCTCGGGGAACAGCAGGGACTGGGTGCGGATGATCGCGTAGACGCCGACCTTGGTGAGCAGGCCGGCGAACACGGCCGTGACCGGCGCCGGGGCGGTCGGGTAGGAGTCCGGCAGC
>DAMBCY010000337.1:0-4673 GCA_032056255.1 Cellulomonas sp.
GGGCGGCAGGTCGGGGAATTCGCTTCGGCCGTGTCGCACCCGGTGCCTAGGGTTCGGGGACGATGACCTCGACGACCACCCTGACCACGTCGGTCCGGCCCGCGCGCACGCCGGCCCCGGACCGGGCACCGGACGACCCCGCGCGCCGGCTCGACTGGCGACGCCTGCGCACGCCCGTGGCCGGCCTCGCGCTCGTCGCGCTCACCGTCGGCGCGGTCGGGTCCGCGCTCGGCACCGTCGTCGCCGGCTCGCTGGCCGAGGACCCGACGGCGGCGGGCCTGGTGCTGCTCGCCCTGTGCGTGGTGGGCGCGGCACTCGTCGACACCCTCGGTCAGGTCGCCTGGGCGGGCGTCGTGGACCGGGCCGAGGGACGGCTGCGCGGGGACCTGCTCCGCGCGGCCCTGCACCAGCCGCTCGCGACGCTGACGGAGCAGGCGGTCGGGGAGGTGCTCGACCGGGTCGACGACGACACGCACGCGGTGGGAGCGCTCGCGCGGCGCCAGCTGTGGGGGATGGGCCGGACCGCGGTCGGCTGCCTGCCGCTGTGGGTGGTCGCCGGGCTGACCTGGTGGCCGGCGTGGGTGCTGTTCCCCGTGCTCGGGACCGTGACCGCCCTGGTGGTCCGGCCGTCGCTCGGCGAGATCGCCCGCCGCAAGGTGGTCGAGGAGCGCGCCTGGACGGACCACGCCGCCGCCTTCGAGGAGGCCGTGGCCGCACGGGACGACCTGCGGACCGCCCGCGGCCAGGCGTTCGCCGTCCGACGGCTGGCCGCGGCGTCGGCGGCCGTGCACCGGACCCTGGACCGGGTGCTGGCCGTCGAGACCCGGATGACCGCGCGGGCGGGCCTGCTGCTGCACGCGCTGCTCGCCGCCGTCGCGGTGGCGGGTGCCGCGCTGACCGCCGGGGGCGACCTGACGGTGGCGCGGCTGGTGACGCTGTTCCTGGTCACCGCGTCGTTCGTGGGGCAGTTCGACATGCTCGCGCGGAACCTCCCGGACCTGCAGGAGGGCATCGGGGCGACCCTGCGCATCCGTGAGCTGCTCGAGTCGCCGCCCGAGCCCGCGGGGGGCCTGCCGGTGCCGGACGGCCCGCTCGACATCGAGCTGCGCGACCTGCACTTCGCCTACGACGAGGGTGCGTTCGCGCTGCGCGGCGTGGGGCTGCGCGTACCGGCGGGCCGGACCGTCGCGCTGGTCGGACGCACCGGCTCCGGCAAGACGACGCTGGCGTCGCTGCTGTCCCGCGCGGTCGAGCCCGAGCCCGGATCGGTGCTGCTCGGTGGCGTCGACGTGCGCGACCTCGACCTGCAGGCGCTGCGCGCCGCGGTCGGCGTCGTCACCCAGCGCACCGAGATCCTGTCCGGGACGCTCGCGCAGAACATCGCGCTGTTCGCCGACGTGCCGCGTGCCGACGTCGAGGCGGCGGTGCACGAGCTCGGGCTCGCGGACTGGGTCGCCGGCCTGCCCGCCGGGCTCGACACGCCGCTCGGCGCCGGCGGGACCTCGCTGTCCGCGGGCGAGGAGCAGCTGGTCGCGTTCGCGCGGCTCCTGGTCCGGGACGTGCAGGTCGTGGTGCTGGACGAGGCGACCGCCCGGATGGACCCGCTCACCGAGTCGCTCGTCGTGGCGGCCTCGGAGCGGCTGCTCGGCGGACGGACCGGTGTGCTCGTCGCGCACCGGCTGGGCACCGTCGAGCGGGCCGGGCACGTCGTGGTGCTCGAGCGCGGGCGGGTGGTCCAGCAGGGGCCGCGGGCCGCGCTCGCGGCGCAGGACGGGCCGTTCCGGGCGCTGCTGGCCGCGGGCCGCTCCGCGGCGCACGGCCAGGTCGACGCCGGCTCGTCCGTCGGGACCGGCGGCGCGGCGGGGGACGGCGCGGCGGCGGGCGGCACGGCGACGGTCGGCGTGGCGACGGTCGGCGTGGCGGACGGCGCGCCGACCGAGGTGCTCGGCGGACGACGCCGCACCGGACCGCCGCCCGGGCTCCCCGACCCCGGAACCGGACCGGGCCTGGCGCGCGGCATCGCGCACGCCCTGCGGGTCACGCCGCGGTGGGGGATCGCGGGCGGCCTGCTGTTCCTCGTCGCGAGCCTGATCGCCGCGCAGGGGGCCGTGACCGGGTACCTGTGGGGGCACGCCGTCGAGGGGCTGCGCACCGGCGGCAGGCCCGTGGGCCTGCTGGCCGCGCTCGTCGTGGTGCTGCTGCTGGTCGCCCCGTGCGGGGCGCTGGCGTTCCGCCTGTACCCGCGGTGGTGGATCGAGGTCCTGCTCCGGGTGCGGATGGCGGTGCTCGTCGGCCAGACCCGCCAGCACCGGCTGCGCCGCACGCCGCCCGGGGAGGTCGTCGCCCGGGCGCTCGACGCGGACCGGTTCGTCCGGTACGCCGACCGGTGGGTCGACCTGGCGAACGGGCTCGTGCTGGTCGCGGTGGCCGCGGTGCTGTCCTGGTCGCTCCTGGCCGGTGCGGTGCTGCTGGGCGTGCTCGTGGTCAGCGCGGCGTGCGCGCTGGCGGGACGCCCGGTCGCGGGCCGGTCGGCGACGCGCTCGGCCGCGGCCCGCGCCGGCTTCGGCCGGTCGCTGGTGTCCGCGCTCGACGCCGCCCGCACGGTCAAGCTCGCCGCCCGGACGCCGCAGGTGCACGCGCACCTGCGGTCCGTCGACGCCGGCCGGGTCCGCGCGGCCGTGTTCGAGCACCGGGTGCAGGCCGTCCTGGACGGCGTGCCGGTCATCGCGGTGCAGGCGGGCGTGGTGGTCGCGTGGGGCGCGCTGCTCGCCGGCACCTGGGACCTGGCGTCGACCCTGCTGGTGGCCGGCGCCGTCGCGGGCTTCACCTGGTTCGGGGTCGTCGCCGGAGCCGTCGTCACCGAGGCCCCCGGCACCCGGGCGTGGCAGCGGGCCACCGCGGAGCTGGCGGGCGGGGCGGACCTCGCCGACCTCCCGGCGGGGGTCGACCTCGCGGCGGGCGCGGCGCCGGCGCCCGGGCAGGACGACGCGGACCCGCTCGACCGGCTCGAGCTGCGCGGGGTGTCCGCGCTCCACGACGACGGCACGATCGGGATCGCGGACGTCGACCTCGCGGTCGAGCGGGGTGAGCTCGTGCTGCTGCTCGGTCGGGTCGGCTCGGGCAAGTCCAGCCTGCTCTCGGCGCTGTCCGGTCTGGTGGCGCACACCGGGCAGATCACGTGGAACGGCACGCCCGTGGCCGACCCCCAGGCGTTCCTGCGACCCGGACGGGTGGCCCACGTGGCGCAGGTCCCGCGCGTGCTGTCCGGCACGTTCGCCGACAACATCCGGCTGGACCACCCCGGGCGCGAGGTCGACGGGCCGATCGAGGCGGCGCGCCTGACCGCGGACGTCACCGCGGCCGGCGGCCCGGACGCGCTCGTCGGGCACCGCGGCGTGCGGTTGTCGGGCGGTCAGGTCCAGCGGCTGGCCCTGGCCCGCGCGCTCGCGACCGACGCCGAGCTGCTGCTCGCGGACGACGTGTCGAGCGCGCTGGACGCGACCACCGAGATCGAGCTCTGGGAGTCGCTGCGGGCCCGGGGCACGACCGTGATCGGGTCGACCTCGAAGCACGCGGCGCTCGAGCGGGCCGACCGCGTCGTCGTGGTCGAGGCCGGCGCGGTCGTCGAGAGCGGGCCGTGGCGGGAGCTCGCCGGCCGGTGGAGGCACCTGGCCGGCTGACGGTGCAGGCGGGACGCCCCGGTGCAGGGGAGAGGGGCGCCCCGCCGGTCAGGTGCCCGCGCGCGGCGGCGCGTCGGGGTCGTCCGCCGCGGGACGGGTGTCGCCGGTGTCACGCAGGCGCTGCTCGCGGTCGCGGAGGTCCGCCTCCCAGTCGCGGAGCATGCTCTCGTGCCGGTCGTCCGACGCGCGCAGCCCGGCCAGGAACTCCGGGTCGTCGTCGGGGGCGAGCGTCCGCGGTCGCTCGTACTCGGGGAAACCGGCGGTGGCGGTGCTCGGCCACGGCACCGCCGACCCCCCGCTCGTGCGGACGGGGCGGCCGGCCACGAGCCAGGCGACGCCGCCGACGAGCGGCAGCACGACGACCAGCAGGATCCAGACACCCTTCGGCAGGTTCCGGATCCGCGCGGGATCGGCCTGGATGCAGTCGACGAGGCAGAACACCAGCAGTCCCAGCTCGACGACGAACGGCAGGACGCGGACCACGGCGGGCAACCCCCTCGGCAGGTCGGACGTGCCCTCGCGGGGCGACCGGCACCCACCGTAGGGGAGCCGGGGTGCCGCTGTCCGGCGAACGGCGCACCGACCTGGTCGCGTCGCACGGCTGTCCGCCGGGCGCTACCGGGCCAGCCGCTCCACCCCGGCCGCGAACAGCGGCGGGAGCCGGACGGCCGCGGGCACGAGCGCGCCGCGCAGGGGCGACGTGGCCGCGGCGACCAGGGTGCTGGTGAGCAGGCGGTAGTCCCGCGTCTCCCGCGACCACGCCCGCTCGTAACCGGCGGGGTCGTCCAGGTGGGCGACGGCGGCCCGCGCCTGGGCGAACCCGAGCCGCAGGCCCTCGCCGGTGAGCGCGTCCACGTAGCCGGACGCGTCGCCGACCAGCAGCACCCGGCCGGACGTCCGCGCGCGGGTGCGCTGCCGCAGCGGGCCGGCACCCCGGTCGGCCGCGTCCGCGGGCGCGCCCGCCAGCCGGCGGGCGAGGGCGGGCATGCCCGC
>DAMBCY010000338.1:0-4644 GCA_032056255.1 Cellulomonas sp.
CACCGGGTCGCAGGTGCGGATCGCGGCGTACGGCCCGCGGGCGGCGAACGTCGTCGGCCTCACCGACCAGACCGACGTGTTCTTCACCATCCGGGACGCGCTGCGCCTCGACCCCGACGCGCCGCTGCCCGGCGCGCCGGTCATCACGCACGTGAACGTCGCCGACGGCGCGACCCTCAAGGGCCGCACGACGGTGCGCGTCACGCTCGACACCGAGCCGAGGTACACCTACATCGAGCTCAACCAGGGAGGGCGCTGGATCACCGACAACACCAAGGCCGCGGGGAGCAGCAACGCCGGCAAGCGGCCGGCGCTCGTCCTCGACACCCGGTCCTACCCCGACGGCGAGTACACGGTGAAGATCGACGCGGTGGGGATCGACGGGCAGACGACCGAGCAGCTGGTCGGCGTCACGATCCGCAACGGTCGCTGACCGGCCGGTACCGGTGGGAGCACGCCGGCCCGGCACCCCGCGCGAGGTGCCGGGCCGGCGTGCGGGTCAGTGCGGCGGTCGCAGGTCCGCGAACGCGGTGCCCGCCGTGCACCCGAGCTCGCCCGGCTGGAGGTACACCGACGGGACGTGCACGTCCTGCACCTCGCCGCCGAACCGGCCGACGAGCACGCAGTCGTCGCCGTCGCCGGTGGCCACCGCCACGTCCGCGCCCTCGACGTGCGCCGTGACCTGGGCGAGCGGGGTGACGCCGTTCGCGTGCGGCGTGAGCCGGGCGGTCACCGCGGCGACGACGTCGTCCTCCGGAGGCGGCTGCTCCGGTAGCCCCTGCAGGACGGACCACACGACCTCCTCCGCGTTCGCCGCTACCACCGGGCGCTCGGACGGCGGCGCGGGTACGGCGACGAGCGGGTCCGGGCAGCGGGTCCCCCGGATGCCGGCGGTGCCCCAGTGGTCGAAGGCGACCCGGTAGCAGTACGGCCCGGGGTCCTGCTCCCGGGCGGAGCCCCCGTAGCCCTCGGGCTCGCGGGTGTCGCCCACGGTGAGGCCGAAGGTCAGCCAGCCGACCTCCTCGCCCTCGTCCCGTGCGGCGGGGTCGCCGGTCTCGACACCCACCAGGAGGATCCTGCCCTCCGCCGTCGCCACCTCCGCGCGCTCGGCGAACTCCTGGATGTCGGGGGCGTACGACCGGAACGCCAGGTCGTCCACGAGCGCGCGGACGGCGTCGCTCGCGACCTCGTCGCCGAGGTCGGTGGGGGAGGCGGTGCAGCCGGCGAGCCCGACGGCGGCGAGGGCGCCGACCGTCCCGGCGACCGCGATCAGGTCGGGTCGGCGGGGGCGGGGCACGACGGCACCGTAGCGCGGTCCGCAGCCGGAGGTGGGCGGTTCGGGCCGCGGGGTCAGAGCCCCAGTGCCGCCGCCACGTCCGCGCGCACGCGGTCCAGCCGCTCGCGCGCGGCCTCCCGGGCGTCGCCGCAGGTCTCGGACGACGCGTGCTCCTCGACCGGGATCACGACCTCGAGGTAGCACTTCACCTTCGGCTCGGTGCCCGAGGGGCGCACGATGACACGGGTGTCGTCCTGGGACAGCAGCCGGATGCCGTCGGTCGGGGGGAGCCCGTTCCGGTCGGCGTCGGTGCCGGCGGCCAGGTCGACGACCTTCATCACGGGGGAGCCGGCGAGCAGCACGGGCGGGTGCTCGCGCAGCCGCTGCAGGACGGCCGGGATGAGGGACAGGTCGGTGAACCGGGCAGAGAGCTGGTCGGTCAGGTGCAGGCCGTGCCGGCGGGCCAGGTCGTCCAGCACGTCGAGCGGGACGCGGCCGGCGGCCTTGAGCCGGGCGGCCAGGGTGGCGAGCACGAGGGCGGCGGAGATGCCGTCCTTGTCGCGGACGTGCGCCGGGTCGACGCAGTAGCCGAGCGCCTCCTCGTAGCCGAACGCCAGGCCGTCGACGCGGGAGATCCACTTGAACCCGGTGAGGGTCTCGGCGTGCCGCAGGCCGGCGTGGTCCGCGATCCGGCCGAGCAGCCGGGACGACACGATGGAGTTCGCCAGCACGGGGGCGTCGTCCGTCACCGGGGTGCCGGAACCCAGACGGTCCGCGGTGACGCTGCCCAGCAGCGCGCCGGTCTCGTCGCCGTGCAGCATCCGCCAGCCGTCCGAGGCGGCGGACTCCGGGCCGGCGTGGGTCCGGGCGCGCACGTCGAGGATCGCGGCCCCGCACCGGTCGGCGTCGGGGTCGAGCGCGATGACGAGGTCGGCGCCCACCTGCGCGGCGAGCGCGGCGGCCAGGTCGATCGCCCCCGGCTCCTCGGGGTTGGGGAACGCGACCGTCGGGAAGTCCGGGTCGGGCTCGGCCTGCTCGGCGACCACGTGCACGTCGGTGAACCCGGCGGCGGCGAGCACCCGGCGGGCGGTGCCGCCGCCGACGCCGTGCATCGGGGTCAGCACGACCCGCAGGTCCCCGGCCGCGGCGAGCCCGGCCTCGGACCGGTCCGCGAGCTCCCCGACCTGGGCCACGTACGCGTCGGCGATCTCCGGGCCGGCGACGGTCCAGCCGCCGGCGGCGCGCGGCACGGCGGCGACCGACGGCACCCGGGCGATCTCCGCGGCGATGGCCCCGTCCACCGGCGGGACGATCTGGGCGCCCTGCCCGGAGTCGGTGACCACCCGGCCGCCGAGGTACACCTTGTAGCCGTTGTCCTGCGGCGGGTTGTGGCTGGCCGTGACCATGACGCCCGCGTCCGCGCCGAGGTGCCGGACGGCGAACGCGAGCACCGGGGTCGGCAAGTACGGCGGCAGCGCGACGACGTCGATGCCGACCGCGGTCAGCACCGCGGCGGTGTCCCGCGCGAAGTCGACGGAGCCGTGCCGGGCGTCGTGCCCGACGACCACGCGCGGCGCCGGCGTGACGCCCTCGAGCTCGCCGAGCAGGTACGCGCCCAGGCCGGACGCGGCGCGGATGACGACCGCGCGGTTCATCCGGTGCGGGCCGCCGCCGATCGCGCCGCGCAGGCCGGCCGTGCCGAACTGCAGCAGGCCCTGGAACCGGTCCGCGAGGTCCGCGCGGGCGTCCCGGACGTCCTCGGCCGCGAACCGGTGCTCGAGCTCGGCCTCCTCCGGGGGGACCGACGGCGGCGCGGCCTCCGCCCGCTCCAGCAGCGCGGTGAGCTCGGCGGCCGTCCGGGGGTCCGGGTCGTCCGCGATCCACGTCCGCACCTGGTCGGCCAGCACCGCCCACGCGTCCTGCGCGGCGGTGCCCTGCTCGGTCTGCTCGGTCATCGGCCCGTCCTTCTCGTTCCTGCGGTCGGCTGCGCGGCGGGGCGTCAGATGCGCCCGACGACGTCCGCGAGCAGGCGGCTGATCCGCGGCCCGGCGGCGCGGCCGGCCTCGAGGACCTCCTCGTGCGACAGCGGCTCGTCGCCCACGCCCGCCGCGAGGTTGGTCACCAGGGAGATGCCGAGCACCTCCATGCCGACGTGCCGGGCCGCGATGGCCTCGATCGTCGTGGACATGCCGACCAGGCTGCCGCCGAGCACACCCGCCATCGCGACCTCGGCCGGGGTCTCGTAGTGCGGGCCGCGGAACTGCACGTACACGCCCTCGTCCAGGCTCGGGTCCACCGAGCGCGCGACGTCGCGCAGCCGGCTCGCGTACAGGTCGGTCAGGTCGACGAACGTGGCCCCCTCCAGCGGGGACACGGCCGTGAGGTTGATGTGGTCCTGGATGAGGACCGGGGTGCCGGGCGTCCAGGACGGGTTCAGGCCGCCGCAGCCGTTGGTCAGCACGATGGCCGAGCAGCCCGCCGCGGCCGCGGTCCGGACCCCGTGCACGACGCGGCGCACGCCCCTGCCCTCGTACAGGTGGGTGCGGGAGCCGAGCACCAGCGCGTGCGTGCCGGTCTCGGCGATCCGGACGGACCGGATGGTGCCGACGTGCCCGACGACCGCGGGGGCGGCGAAGCCCGGGACCTCGGGCGCGGGGATCTCGGCCACCGTCTCGCCCAGCAGGTCGGCGGCACCGCCCCAGCCCGAGCCCAGGACGAGCGCGACGTCGTGCCGCGCGACCCCGGTGGCCTCCGCGAGGAAGGCCGCGGCGTCGGCGGCGACGGCCAGCGGGTCGGTGGTCGGGTCGTCGAGGCGGGCGTCGTCGGCCATGCGGGTGCTCCTCCTGGGGGCGCGTGCGGCGGGTCTGCGGAGCGCCGCCGCGGCGGACGGACGCACCCGCCCGAGCCTACCGGTGCCCTCCTGCCGCACCACGCCCCCGGCGACCGGCGAGACGCCACCGCCCACCCCCTGGTCACCCCTCGGTGCCACCCGGCAGGCGGTGTGGGGGTCGCCGTGCCGAGGGAGGGGTCCGGCGAGCCCCCCGTCACCCGCTCGGCAGCCGCATCGGTGCCCCGGTGCCACCCGCGCGTGGGGGCCCTGCGGCGGGGCGGCTCGGTGCCACCCCGGGGGGGGGGCGGGGTGGGGGTCGCCGTGCCGAGGGAGAGGTCGGGGGATGCCTCCGTCGGCTGCTGGGCACCTCCTTCGGGGTCGTGGGTGCTCGGGCAGGCGGGCGGGAGGTGCAGGGGTGAAGATGGGCGTCGTGACGGAGCCGACCCCCACGCCTGCGCCCGCCGATCCCGACGCCACCGATGCCGCTGCGGTCCCGGAGGGCCGGGCCACGCCGGCCGAGCCCGAGGCGACGGCCGAC
>DAMBCY010000339.1:0-4625 GCA_032056255.1 Cellulomonas sp.
GCATGTCCGACGCCCGCCGCCCCGTCCGGCACTCCCGCGCCGTCACCCGCCCCGTCCGCCACGCCCGGTCGCCCCGTGCCGGCCGCCGGGTGGCGCGGGTCGCCGCGGTGACCGCGGCCACGGTGGCCCTGAGCGGGGCCGCGGGGGCCGCCGCGGTCTACGTGCACGTCGACAGCACCCTCGATCACGCGGACGTGGACGACTTCCTCGCGGACGACCGGCCGGTCGCCGAGGATCCCGACCCCGTGGACGGCTACGCCGGCCGCGCGATGAACATCCTGGTCATGGGCACGGACTCCCGCGACGGCGAGAACGCGGCCCTGGCGGGCGAGACCGACGGGATGCGCTCGGACACCACGATCCTCGTGCACCTGTCCGCCGACCGGACGCGCGTGGACATGGTCTCGGTCCCGCGCGACTCCCTGGTCACCATCCCGGCGTGCACGCTCGAGGACGGCAGCACCAGCTCCCCGCGGCAGTCCGCGATGTTCAACGACGCGTTCACGATCGGTGCCGGCGGCACCGGGAACCTCGCCGCCGCGGCGGCCTGCACCCGCCGCACCTTCGAGGAGAGCTCCGGCGTGCGGACCGACGAGAGCATCGTCGTGAAGATGGACGGCGTCCGGGACGTCATCGACGCGCTCGGCGGCGTCCCGATGGACCTGCCGGAGGCGATGGACTCCCCCAAGGCCGGGCTGCGCGTGGCCGCCGGGCCGCAGACCTTCGACGGCACCACGGCGCTGGCGTTCCTGCGCGCGCGCACCGGCACCGGCAACGGCCTCGAGCTCGGCTCCGACCTCGCGCGCATCGAGCGGCAGCAGCAGCTCATCGACGCGCTCGCCGACGAGGTGATGTCCACCGACCTGCTCGCCGACGCCGGGACGCTGATGCCGGTGCTCACCGCCGTGTCCCGCTCGCTGTCCGTCAGCGACGGCCTGGGCGTGCGGGCGCTCGCGGGCGTCGCCCTCGCGCTGCGGGACGTGGACCCCGCCACGCTCAGCCCCGTGACGGTGCCGGTGACCGAGGCGCCGGACGACCGGGACCGCGTGGTGTGGACGGCCGCGGCGGAGGACCTGTGGCAGCGGCTGAACGCCGACCAGCCGCTCACCGGGGATCTCGCCCCGGCCACGGAGGCACCCGGTGCGGGCGCGACGCTCTCCGCGCCGGGCGCCTGAACCGGCTCAGAACAGCACGGTCGCGTACGTCCCCACCTGCCGGAACCCGACCCGGCGGTACGCCGCGAGCGCGCGCTCGTTGTAGTGGTTCGCGTACAGCGACACGATCGGCGCGACGTCGCGGCGCGTCGCGGCGACGACGGCCGCGGTCCCGGCGACCGACAGCCCCTCGCCGCGCCGGGTGGGCTCCACCCAGACGCCCTGCACCTGGGCGACGCCGCCGGCGACGGCGCCGAGCTCCGCCTTGAAGACGACCCGCGGCCGAGCTGCGACCTGACCGGCCGGCTCGACCCGCACGAACGACCGGCCGTCGCGGACCAGCGCGCGCACCCGCGCCTCGTAGGCGCCGCCGCTGCTGCTGATCGGCGAGTAGCCGACCTCCTCGGTGAACATCCGCACGCACGCGGGCAGCACGATCTCGTACTCGTCGGGCACCGAGCGCCGGACGGCCGGATCGGGCCGCACGAGCGGGTCGTGGTCGATCACCATCGACGGCTGGTCGGCCCGGACCTCGCGGACCGCGCCCCAGGCCGCGGCGAGCCGGTCCCAGAGGCCCAGCACGGCGGCGGCGTCGCCGACGAGGGACGAGCACCGCCGGCCCTGCGCGCGCCCGAAGGCGGCGAAGGCGTCGAGCGCCGCCTCCCGCACGGTGGGGTCGGGCACGACCGGGACGAGGTTGGCGCCCGCCCAGCAGACCGCGACCAGCCGGCCGGCGACCTCGTACCCCCAGAGCTGACCGCCGACGCGGCGCAGCCCGGTCCGCTCGGCCTGCTCCAGGCGGGTGGTGGCGAGCACGGCGGCGACGGGGTCCTGCGCGCAGACGGCGAGCGCGGCGGGCACGTCGGCGTCGCCGAGCACCCGCCCGGGGCCGGCGTGCACGTCCTCCTCGACGCCGTGCACCACGGTCAGCCGACCGTGACGACGGGCCCGCCCGGGCTCCCGCCGGCGGGCTCCAGGGTCTCGGCGATGCGCAGCGCCTCGTCGACCAGGGTCTCGACGATCGCCGACTCGGGCACGGTGCGCACGACCTGCCCGCGGACGAAGATCTGGCCCTTGCCGTTGCCGGACGCGACGCCGAGGTCGGCCTCGCGGGCCTCGCCGGGGCCGTTGACGACGCAGCCCATGACCGCGACGCGCAGCGGCACCTCCAGGCCCTGCAGGCCCGCGGTGACCCGCTCCGCGAGCGTGTACACGTCGACCTGCGCGCGCCCGCAGGACGGGCAGGACACGATCTCGAGCTTGCGGGGCCGCAGGTTGAGGGACTGCAGGATCTGGATCCCGACCTTGACCTCCTCGACCGGGGGCGCCGACAGGGACACGCGGATGGTGTCGCCGATGCCCTTGCTCAGCAGCGCGCCGAACGCGGTCGCGGACTTGATGGTGCCCTGGAACGCCGGGCCGGCCTCGGTGACGCCGAGGTGCAGCGGCCAGTCGCCGGCCTCGGACAGCAGCTCGTAGGCCCGGACCATGACCACGGGGTCGTTGTGCTTGACCGAGATCTTGAAGTCGTGGAAGTCGTGCTCCTCGAACAGCGACGCCTCCCAGACCGCGGACTCGACGAGCGCCTCCGGGGTGGCTCTGCCGTGCTTCGCTAGCAGGCGCGGGTCGAGCGAGCCGGCGTTGACCCCGATCCGCAGCGAGACCCCCGCGTCGGAGGCGGCCCGGGCGATCTCGCGCACCTGGTCGTCGAACTTGCGGATGTTGCCCGGGTTGACCCGGACCGCCGCGCAGCCGGCGTCGATGGCCGCGAACACGTACCGCGGCTGGAAGTGGATGTCCGCGATCACGGGGATCTGCGACTTGCGGGCGATGGCCGGCAGCGCGTCGGCGTCGTCCTGGCTGGGCACGGCGACGCGCACGATGTCGCAGCCGGCCGCGGTCAGCTCGGCGATCTGCTGCAGGGTGGCGTTGACGTCGGAGGTCAGCGTGGTCGTCATCGACTGCACGCTGACCGGGGCGTCGCCGCCGACCTCGACCGAGCCGACGCGGATCTTGCGGGTCGGCCGCCGCGGGGCGAGCACGGGGGCGGGTGCCTCCGGCATGCCCAGGCTGATGGGGGTGCTCACCGGGTCATCATCCCACCGCGCGCCCCGCCCGCACCCGTACCACGCGCTCAGCCCAGGCTGATCGGCTTGACGATGTCCGCGTACACCAGCAGCAGGCCCATGCCGCCGAGCAGCACGAACACCGCGAGCGCGACGGGCTGCAGGCGGGCGGCGTCCGCGGGGCGGGGGCGCGGCAGCCGGCGCAGCCGGGCGACCTGGCGCTTGAGGCCCTCCCAGAGCGCGGCGGCGACGTGACCGCCGTCCAGCGGCACCAGCGGGATGAGGTTGAAGACGAACAGCGCGATGTTCAGCGACGCCAGCAGGCTGAGCATCGCGGACACGCGCTCGGCGACCCCGACGCCCGGCGCGTCGGAGGAGGCGACCTCGCCCGCCAGCCGCGCGATGCCGACCGGGCCGAGCACGCCGGTCGCGTCCCGCTCGGCGGTGCCGAAGGCGCTGCGGGCGATGTCGACGAGGTTCGCGGGCAGCCCGACGACGGCCTTGCCGGTCTGCCACGCCGTCTCGGCGGTGAGGGTCACGACGTCGGAGAACGGCTGGCGCCGGAGCTCGGTGCCCGGCCCGATGCCGAGGAAGCCGACCTCGGCGGTGACGGGCTCGCCGGCGTCGTCCAGGACGACCTGCCCGTCGTCGCCGACCACCGGCCGCTCGGCCACCACGGGGGTGACCGCGAGGGTGAGCCGCTCGCCGTCGCGCTCGACGACGACCGGCACCTCCTCCGCGCCGGTCCCGCGGATCAGGCCGGACAGCTGGTCCCAGCTCTCGATCGCGACGCCGTCGTACTCCACCACGGTGTCGCCGGGCTGCAGGCCGGCCGCCGCACCGGGCGCGGCGGGGTCCGCGTCGGTGCACGCGGTGGCGGTCGAGGCCGCCGGGAGCACGCACCGGCTGACCGACGCGAGGGTGGTGCTCGTGCTCTGGACACCGATGCCCACGAGCACCACCGCCAGCAGCACGACGGCGATGACCAGGTTCATCACGGGGCCGCCGAGCATGACGACGAGCTTCTTGGGCGTGGACAGCCGGTAGAAGGCCCGGTGGTCCTCGCCGGCGCGGATCTCCTCCGCGCTGGCCTCGCGGGCGTCGGCGGCCATCCGGCCGAAGAAGCCGCGCACCGGCGGGTTCCCCACGGCCTCGGACGTCGGGTACATGCCGATCATCCGCACGTAGCCGCCGAGCGGGATCGCCTTGACCCCGTACTCCGTCTCCCCGCGGGTGCGGGACCACAGCGTCGGGCCGAACCCGACCATGTACTGGCTGACCCGCACGCCGAACCGCTTGGCCGGCACCATGTGGCCGACCTCGTGCAGGGCGATGGAGACCAGGATCCCCACGACGAGCACGAGCACGCCGATCGCGTAGGCCATGCGGGAGGCTCCGTCCGGTT
>DAMBCY010000340.1:0-4622 GCA_032056255.1 Cellulomonas sp.
GCCGACCCCACCACGCCGACCGGCACCTCGACGTCCGCCGCTCCCGACCCGGTGGTCACGCCCTCGCCGGAGCCCACCGCCCCCACGGGGACCGACGAGCCCGCGGGGACCGACGAGCCCGCCGACGACGCCCTGCCCGCGTGGGGCACCACCGACGACGTCGCCGCCTCCGCCGACGCGCTGCTCACGGTCACCGACCTGCGGGTCGGGACGCACGCGGGCTACGACCGCGTCGTCGTCGAGCTCGGCGGCACCGGGACCCCCGGCGTGCACGTGGAGCGGTCCGGCACGGCGATCGAGGACCCGACCGGCGACGCCGTCGACCTCGGCGGGGCCGGCGTGCTCACCCTGTACGTGACCGGCCTCGGGTACCCGTACGACACGGGCGTGACCGAGCTGCCCGTCGGCACCCGCACGTCCGGCGGCACCTCCGTGACCGGTACGCAGTTCACCGGCACGTTCGAGGGCCAGACGCAGGTGTTCGTCGGGCTGCTCGACCCCGAGGCCACGGCCCGGGCGTTCGTGCTCACCGACCCGGCGCGGGTGGTCGTGGACGTGCAGCGCTCGATGGAGTGAGCCCGCCCGCAGGCGGCCGGTCACCGGCGTCCGAGCCGTGACCCCGTCGCGTCCGCGTCAGCCGCGCCGGCGCACCACCCGCGCCTCCCACGGCCGCAGCACGGTCGGCTCGCCCGGGTCGGCGTGCGTGCCGAGCACGAGCTCGCCCCACCCGCCGTCGGGGCGGGCCGGCCACGCGTCGCCCAGGTCGACCGGCCTCTCGGCCCCGGACACGTTGACCACGACCAGCAGCGCGTCGCCGTCGAGCGTGCGCGTGAACGCGTAGACCTGCTCGTCGTCGGGCAGCAGCATCGTGAAGTCGCCGAGCGCGACCACCGGGTCGGCGTGCCGCAGCTCGATCAGGCGCCGGTGGTGGTGGAACACCGACCCGGGGTCGGCGCGCTCGGCCTCCGCGTTGACCTCGCGGTGGTTCGGGTTGACGGACAGCCACGGGGTCCCGGTGGTGAACCCCGCGTGCGGTGAGGCGTCCCACTGCACCGGCGTGCGGGCGTTGTCCCGGCTCATCGCCGCGAGGCCGGCCAGCAGCTGCTCGTCGGTCGCGGTGCCCAGGACGCGCGCCTGCGCGACGTGCCGGATCGACTCGATGTCCCGGTACTGGTCGAACCGCGTGAAGCGCGCGTTCGTCATCCCGAGCTCCTCGCCCTGGTAGACGTACGGCGTCCCCCGGTGCAGGTGCAGCAGGGTCGCGAGCGCCTTCGCCGAGGCGGTGCGGTACCGGCCGTCGTCACCGAACCGGGACACCGCGCGGGGCTGGTCGTGGTTGTCCCAGTAGAGGCTGTTCCACCCGACCTCGCCCAGCCCGGCCTGCCACCGGCCGAACGTCGCCTTGAGGTCGGTGAGCCGCAGCGGCCGGGGGTCGAACTTCCCGCCCGGGCCGTGGTCCAGGCCGACGTGCTCGAACTGGAACACCATGTCGACCTCGGCCCGGTCCGGGTCGGTGAACAGGCGGGCGTCCTCGACGGTGACGCCGGGCATCTCCCCCACGGTCAGCAGCCGGCCGGGCCGCCCGGCGAACACCTCGCGGTGCATCTCCTGCAGGAACTCGTGGATCCGCGGCCCGCAGGTGTACGAGGCCGACCCGTCGCCCCACACCCCCGCGACCACCGGCCCGTCGGGCAGGGCGGTGTCCTTCGAGATGACGTTGATGACGTCCATCCGGAAGCCGTCGACGCCGCGGTCCAGCCACCAGCGCATCATCGCGTGCACGGCCGCCCGGACCTCCGGGTTCTCCCAGTTGAGGTCCGGCTGACGGCGGCTGAACAGGTGCAGGTAGTACTCGCCGCTCGCCTCGTCGAGCTCCCAGGTCGAGCCCGAGAAGAACGAGTGCCAGTTGGTCGGCTCGGCGCCCGGCGCCCCCGGCGCCGTGCCCTCGCGCGGCGGGCGCCACCAGTACCAGTCCCGCTTCGGGCTGTCCGGCCCGCTGCGGCTCTCCAGGAACCACGGGTGCTCGTCGGACGTGTGGTTCACGACCAGGTCCATGACCAGCTTCATGCCGCGGTCGTGCAGCGCGGCGATCAGCTCGTCGAGATCGGCCAGGGTGCCGAACGACGGGTCGACGTCCTGGTAGTCGCTGATGTCGTAGCCGTTGTCGTCCTGCGGCGAGCGGTAGATCGGCGACAGCCACACCACGTCGACGCCCAGCGCGCTCAGGTGGTCGAGGCGGGAGAGGACCCCGCGCAGGTCGCCGATGCCGTCGCCGTCGGAGTCCTGGAACGAGCGGGGGTAGATCTGGTAGACGACGGCGCGCGTCCACCACGGTGCGTCCTCGACGGTCCACGGCATGTCCCCGACCCTCTCACGCGGGGTGACGGCGGCGGCGGCCCCGGCGCGCTGCAGCGGCCGGCCACGCCCTCCTGCCGGGGCAGGTCGGCGCACGGGACGGGGTCAGACCAGCACGGCCCCCGTCGACGCGGACTGCACGAGCTTCGCGTACTTCGCCAGCACACCCCGGGTGTAGCGCGGCGGGAGCGGCGCCCAGCCCTCCCGGCGGGCCGCGAGCTCGTCGTCGTCCACCAGCAGGTCGAGCGTCGCCTCGGCGACGTCCAGCCGGATCCGGTCCCCGTCCCGGACGAACGCGATCGGCCCGGCGTCCACGGCCTCCGGGGCGACGTGCCCGACGCACAGGCCGGTGGTGCCCCCGGAGAACCGGCCGTCGGTGAGCAGCAGCACGTCCTTGCCGAGGCCCGCGCCCTTGATCGCGCCGGTGATCGCGAGCATCTCCCGCATGCCCGGGCCGCCCTTGGGGCCCTCGTAGCGGATGACGACGACGTCGCCGGCGGTGATCGTGCCGTCCTCCAGGGCGTCCAGCGCGGCGCGCTCGCGCTCGAACACGCGGGCGGTGCCCTCGAACACGTCGGTGTCGAAGCCCGCGGACTTCACGACGGCACCCTCCGGGGCGAGCGACCCGTCGAGGATCGTGATCCCGCCGGAGTGGTGGATCGGGTTGTCCAGCGCCCGCAGGATCTTGCCGTCCGGGTCGGGAGGCGCCACGTCGGCCAGGTTCTCCGCGACGGTCCTCCCGGTGCCCGTGAGGCAGTCGCCGTGCAGCAGGCCGGCGTCGAGCAGCGCCTTCATGACGACCGGCACGCCGCCGATCCGGTCGACGTCCGCCATGACGTACCGGCCGAACGGCTTCAGGTCGCCCAGGTGCGGCACCCGCGCGGCGACGCGCTTGAAGTCGTCGAGCGTCAGGTCCACCTCGGCCTCGTGCGCGATCGCCAGCAGGTGCAGCACCGCGTTGGTCGAACCGCCGAACGCCATGACCACCGCGATGGCGTTCTCGAACGCCTCCTTGGTCATGATCTGCCGGGCGGTGATGCCCTGCCGCAGCAGCTCGACGACGGCCTCGCCCGACCTCGCGGCGAAGTTGTCCCGGCGGCGGTCGGCGCTCGGCGGGGCGGCCGAGCCGGGCAGCGACATGCCCATGGCCTCGGCGACGGACGCCATGGTGTTCGCGGTGTACATGCCGCCGCACGCGCCCTCGCCGGGGCAGATCGCGCGCTCGATGCGGTCCAGGTCGCCCTGGCTCATCAGGCCGCGGGCGCACCCGCCGACGGCCTCGAACGCGTCGATCAGCGTGACGTCCTTCTCGGTGCCGTCCTCGAGCTTCACCCAGCCCGGCATGATCGACCCGGCGTACAGGAACACGCTCGCCAGGTCCAGGCGGGCCGCCGCCATGAGCATGCCCGGCAGGGACTTGTCGCAGCCCGCCAGCAGCACGGAGCCGTCCAGCCGCTCGGCCTGCATCACGGTCTCGACGCTGTCCGCGATGATGTCGCGGCTGACCAGGGAGAAGTGCATCCCCTCGTGGCCCATCGAGATGCCGTCGGAGACCGAGATGGTGCCGAACTCCAGCGGGTAGCCGCCGCCGGCGTGCACGCCGTTCTTCACGGCCTGCGCGAGCCGTTGCAGGGACAGGTTGCAGGGCGTGATCTCGTTCCACGAGCTCGCGACGCCGATCTGCGGCTTGACCCAGTCGTCGTCGCCCATCCCGACGGCGCGCAGCATGCCGCGCGACGCCGTGGCCTCGATGCCGTCGGTCACCTGCCGGGACCGGGGCTTGATGTCGATGTCCGAGGTGCTCTCGCCCGTGCCAGTCATGACCCGACTGTAGGCGCGCCGCGCCGAGCGGGCGCAGGATGTCGCCGACACGCCGGACGGGCCGACATCGTGCGCCCGCTCGGCGGGTGAGCGGGCGGGGGGTGAGGTCAGCGGCGGATGCGGCTCACGTCGCGGACCGCGCCGCGGTCCGCGCTCGTGGCCATCGCCGCGTAGGCCTGGAGCGCCGGCGAGACGTAGCGGTCGCGGTCGACCGGCTGCCACGGGTGCTCGCTGGCCTCCATCTTCCGGCGGCGCTCGGCCAGCACCTCGTCCGGCACGTTGACCCGGATCAGGCGCGACTCCACGTCGATCTCGATCTCGTCGCCGTCCTCGACCAGTCCGATCGTGCCGCCCGCCGCCGCCTCGGGGCTGACGTGGCCGACCGAGATGCAGCTCGAGCCGCCCGAGAACCGGCCGTCGGTGAGCAGCGCGCACACCTTGCCCAG
>DAMBCY010000341.1:0-4621 GCA_032056255.1 Cellulomonas sp.
TTCTTCATGGGTGGTGTCTTTCTCCTCGGTTGGGCACCCGTCGTTGGGTGCAGGGGGTGCTCGGCCGGGTGGCCCGGCCGGGCGGGAGGATCAGCGCTTGGCGAGCGTGTCCGCCTTCGAGTCGGCGACCGGTGCCGACCCGGGTCCGTCCGGCCCGCCGGGGAGGGTCTTCCCCCGCAGGCCGCGCATGAGCAGTCCGACGATGGACGGCCGGCCCTGGATCTTGTTGTAGACGTCGAACGCGACGGCGGCGAGCAGCACCAGACCCTTGATCATCTGGGTGCTGTCCGAGCCGACGCCCATCAGCTGCAGGCCGTTGTTGAGGACGGCCATGACCAGGCCGCCGATGAGCGACCCGACGACGGTGCCGACGCCGCCGGAGACCGCGGCCCCGCCGATGAACACGGCGGCGATCGCGTCGAGCTCCCAGTTGGTCCCGTCGAACGGGCCGGACGCCGTGGACCGGCCGATGAACACGATGCCGGCGAGCGCCGCCAGCACGGACATGTTCATCATGACGAAGAAGTTGGTGCGCCGGATGTTCACGCCGGACAGCGCCGCGGCGACCTTGTTGCCGCCGACCGCGTAGACGTGCCGGCCGGTGATGGTGCGGTTGGACACGAACGCGTAGATCAGCACCAGCACCATGAGGATCACGCCGGCGACGGGGAACGAGGTGCCCACGCGGCCGGAGCCGAACAGGTAGGTGGCGTAGGCGATGACGGCGCCGAGCGCGACGACCCGGGTGATCGACACCCAGGTGGGGATCGGCGCGCCGCCGAGCCGGCGGGCGGACGTGCGGCGCCGGTACTCGCCGTACACCAGGGCGGCGACCGCGAGGATGCCGAGCAGCAGCGTCGAGTTGTTCAGCCCCGTGCTGGGGCCCCACTCGGGCAGGTAGCCCGCGCCGAGGTACTGGATCTCCTTGGGCACCGGGACGCTGTTCGACTTGCCGATGTACTGGTTGGCGCCGCGGAAGAACATCATGCCCGCGAGCGTCGTGATGAAGCCGGGGATCCCCACGTAGGCGACCCACATGCCCTGCCACATCCCGATGACCGCGCCGACGGCCAGGCCGAGCAGGACGCCGAGCCACCACGGGATGCCCCAGTCCCGGATGGCGAGGGCGACCACGATGCCGACGACCGCGGCGACGGAGCCGACCGACAGGTCGATGTGCCCGGCGATGATCACCAGCACCATGCCGATCGCGAGGATCAGCACGTAGGAGTTGCCGTTGATGATGTTCTGCGCGTTCGTCGGCGTGAGGACCTTGCCGCCGGTCGCGACCTGGAACACCGCGATCAGCGCGATCAGCGCGAAGACCATGCCGAACTGGCGGGCTCCGCCGCCGAACAGCTGCTTGAGGGCGCCGCTGAGCCGGTGGGTGCCGCGGTCGGCCTGCTGGGTGGGTGACGTCATCGTCGGGCTCGTCCTTCTGGGTCGTTCTCGGGTGGTCGGCGGGCTGGTCGACCGGCGCTCAGCGGGCCGCTGCGGCGCTGGTGCCGGTGCCGGTCATGAGGCGCATGAGGTTCTCCTGGGTCGCGTCGGCGCGGGAGACCTCGCCGGTGATGCGGCCCTCGAAGATCGTGTAGATGCGGTCGCACAGGCCGAGCAGCTCGGGCAGCTCGGAGGAGATCACGACCACGCCCTTGCCGGCGTCGGCGAGGCGCTGCACGAGGCCGTAGATCTCGTACTTGGCGCCGACGTCGACGCCGCGGGTGGGCTCGTCCAGGATCAGCACGTCGGGCTCCGGGAACATCCACTTGCCCAGGAGCACCTTCTGCTGGTTGCCGCCGGACAGCTTCACGACGCCCTCGCGGACCGACGGCGTCTTGATGTTGAGCGACTTGCGGTAGCCCTCCGACGCCAGGAACGCGGTGTCCGTGTCGAGCATCCGGTTCTTGGTGATCCGGCGCAGGTCCGCCGACACGATGGTGTCGAGGATGCTGTCCAGCAGGTTGAGGCCCTGGACCTTGCGGTCCTCGGGGACGTAGGCGATCTTGTGGTCGATCGCCTGCTGCACGGTCGTCAGCTCGACGGGCCTGCCGTCGATCGTGACCTGGCCGCCGCGGTACCGGCCGTAGGACCGGCCGAAGATCGAGCGGGCGAGCTCGGTGCGCCCGGCGCCCATGATGCCGGCGAACCCGACGATCTCGCCGTGCTTCACGTGGAACGTCGAGCCCTTGCAGACCATCCGGCCCGGCACCTGCGGGTGCTCGACCGTCCAGTCGGTGACCTCGAAGAACGTCTCGCCGATCTGCGGGGTGTGGTCCGGGAACCGGTGGTCGAGCGACCGGCCGACCATGCCGCGGATGATGCGGTCCTCGTCGACCTCGCCCGCCGCGGCGTCCAGCGTCTCGACCGTGCGGCCGTCGCGGATGATCGTGATGGAGTCGGCGATGGCGGCGATCTCGTTGAGCTTGTGGCTGATCATGATGCTGGTCAGGCCCTTGGCGCGCAGGCCGCGCATCAGGTCCAGCAGGTGCTCGGAGTCCTCCTCGTTGAGCGCGGAGGTCGGCTCGTCGAGGATCAGCAGCTTCACGTCCTTGGACAGGGCGCGGGCGATCTCGACGAGCTGCTGCTGGCCGACGCCGATGTTCTTGACCAGCTCGTCCGGGTGGACGTCGAGGCCGACGCGGGCGAGCAGCTCGGCGGCGCGCTCCCGGGTGGTGTCCCAGTCGATGCCCAGCGGACCGGCGTTCTCGTTGCCGAGGAAGATGTTCTCCGCGATCGACAGCTCGCCGATCAGCGCGAGCTCCTGGTGGATGATGACGATCCCGGCGCGCTCGCTGGACTTGATGTCCTTGAAGCGGACCTCCTCGCCCTGGTAGAAGATGTCGCCCTCGTAGGTGCCGTGCGGGTAGACGCCCGACAGGATCTTCATGAGCGTCGACTTGCCGGCGCCGTTCTCGCCGCAGATCGCGTGGATCTCGCCGGCCTGCACGGTCATCTGGACGCGGTCCAGGGCCTTGACCCCGGGGAAGACCTTGGTGATCGACCTCATCTCGAGGACGACGGGCGTGTCCGCCAT
Organism: Cellulomonas sp.; assembly: GCA_032056255.1. Classification (GTDB taxonomy): domain Bacteria; phylum Actinomycetota; class Actinomycetes; order Actinomycetales; family Cellulomonadaceae; genus Cellulomonas. The sequence continues at coordinate 3,035 of DAMBCY010000341.1, forward strand.
CTTTCCTGCTCTCTGTGCCTCGCTGCACGGACCGGCGACGACGCCGATCTGGTTCGTGATTCGCCTGGACACTAGGGAGGCGGGAACCTTCGCGTCAACCTCTGAAGGCAATATCGCCCTGTCGTTATCAGATCGCAACGCGATCGCGGAGGCGTCGACGCTGGTCAGCGGGCTTTTCCCAGGTCAGGGATGCGGATCTGTGACCTCCTGCGCCGCGTCACGTGACTGCCCACAACCTCTGAAGGCAACACCCGGACGGGCGACGCAGCGCCTCAGCGCGTCGCCCAGCTCGGCCGTGCGGGCCGGGTCGCGCCGGCGATGGCGCCGATGATCTCCTCCGGCGCCGACGTCCCGGCGTCGAACGACCCGTTGTTCCGCCCGTGCCGGAGCACCTCGATCCGGTCCGAGACCGCGCGCAGGTCCGCCAGGTTGTGGCTGATGATGATGACCCCCAGGCCCATCGCCCGCAGCTGCTCGATGAGCATGAGGATCTCCGCGGTCTGCACCACCGACAGGGCCGCGGTCGGCTCGTCCAGCACGAGGATGCGCGGCTGCGTCGTCAGCGTCCGGGCGATCGCCACCGCCTGCCGCTGTCCGCCGGACAGCTCGCGCACCGGCACCCGCACCGACGGGACCGTGATCGTCAGGTCCCGCAGGATCTTCGTGGCGACGAGCTCCATGCCGTCGATGTCCATCGGCCGGCCGCGCGCCGTGCGCAGCTCGCGGCCGAGGAAGATGTTCGCCGCGACGCTGAGGTTCTCGCACAGCGCGAGGTCCTGGAACACCGTCGAGATGCCGAGCGCGTGCGCCGCCGCGGGGTTCGGGATGCTCACCTGCTCCCCGCCGACCTCCACGAGGCCCGTGTCGGGCTGCAGCACGCCGGAGACGATCTTCGCGAGGGTGGACTTGCCCGCGCCGTTGTCGCCCACCAGCGCGACGACCTCGTGCGAGTGCACGACGAGGTCCACGTCGGTGAGCGCCTCGACCGCGCCGAACCTCTTGGTGACCTGCCGGACCGAGAGCACGGGGGTCCGTGCCCGGGCGTCGCCCCCGGTGCCTGTCATCGTTGCCTCCACGTCGAGTGCCACGAGCTCAGTCTCCGTTCCGGTGGTCGAACCAGTGCGTCGTCGCATGGGTGTTCTCGAGGACCAGCAGCACGGCTCCCATCACCTCGGCGCGAGCCCCGAGCTCCGCGCCGACCACCTCCAGGGGGGCGATGTGGTTCAGCGGCACGCGGCGGCGGATCGCCTCGCGCATCGGGCCGATGAAGATCTCCCCGGTCTCCGCCAGCTCGCCGCCGACCACCACGCACTGCGGGTTCACCGCGATCGCCAGGCCGGCGACCACCGCCCCGATCGAGGCGCCCGCGTCCTCGACCACCTGCCGGCACCCCGGGTCGCCGTCCGCCGCCAGCGCCGCGATGTCCCGCAGGGTCAGCGACCCGCGGCTCGCGCGCAGCACCTCGATCAGCGCCGGGGCGCCCACCACGGTGTTCAGGCAGCCGCGGCTCCCGCACAGGCAGACCACGCCGGCGGAGTCGACCTGCACGTGGCCGATCTCCCCGGCGGTGCCGGCGAAGCCGCGGTG
>DAMBCY010000342.1:0-4615 GCA_032056255.1 Cellulomonas sp.
CGACATCGCGTCGTACCTGGCGTTCTTCCCCGTCGCCGTCGGGGCCCTGCGCGGCCTCACGTCACCCGACGCCCTGCACCGCGACCTGTTCGCGGCCTACGCCGCCTCCTGGACCCAGACGCTGCTGCGCCTGCGGCTGCCCGCGAGCGTGCCCCACCTGCTGCCCGCCCTCCGCCTGGCGGCCACGAGCGCCGTGCTCGGCGTCGTCGTCGCGGAGGTCTCGACCGGGATGCCCGGAGGTATCGGACGCATGATCCTCGAGTTCGCCAACTTCGCCAGCAGCGACCCCGCCAAGCCCTGGGCGCCGATCTTCGGCGCCGTGCTGCTGGGCCTGGTCGCGTCCGGCGCCGTCGCCCTGCTGGGCCTCGGCCTCGGCCGGTTCCGCCGCGCGGAGGTGACGGCGTGAGCGCCGTCGTCGCGGGCGCGCCGGGGGTGGTCGGCACCACCGCCGCGGCGGTCCAGGTGGTCGGGGTGCGTCGCGTGTTCCCCGCGGACGGCGGCCGCGAGGTGACCGCCCTGGACCACGTCGACCTCACCGTCGGCGCGGGGGAGTTCGTCTCCCTCATCGGCCCGTCGGGCTGCGGCAAGTCCACGCTGCTGCGGCTGGTCGCCGACCTGGACACGCCCACGTCGGGCACGATCACCGTGTTCGGCCGGTCCGCCGAGCAGGCCCGGCTCGCGCACGACTACGGCATCGCGTTCCAGCAGGCCGGCCTGCTGCCGTGGCGCACGGTCCGCGCGAACATCGAGCTGCCGCTGTCCCTGCACGGCGTCGGCCGCGGCGCCCGGCGCGAGCGCGCGGACGAGATGATCGCGCTGGTCGGGCTCACCGAGTTCGCCGACCACTTCCCGGACCAGCTGTCCGGCGGCATGCAGCAGCGGGTGGCCATCGCCCGGGCGCTCGCGGAGCGGCCCAGCCTGCTGCTGATGGACGAGCCGTTCGGCGCGCTGGACGAGATGACCCGCGAGCGGCTGCAGTCCGAGCTGGTGCGCATCTGCGCGGAGACCCAGGCGGCCGTCGTGTTCGTCACGCACTCCATCCCGGAGGCCGTGTTCCTGTCCGACCGGGTCGTGGTGATGTCGGCCCGGCCGGGACGGATCGCCGGGATCGTCGACGTCGGCCTCGGCCGGTCGGGGGAGCGCGGCGACGACCTGCGCGAGGACGAGGCGTACTTCGCGGCCGTCACGGCGGTGCGCGAGGTGCTGCACGGCGGCGAGGACGTGCCCGGCCGCGGGGTCGAGACCCGATGACGCCCGCCTGGTCGCGAACCCTGCACCGCATCGCCCCGGTGCTGCTGGTCCTCGTGCTGCTCGCCGTGTGGCAGACGGTGGTCGTGGTCGCCGAGGTGCCCGCGTTCCTGCTGCCCAGCCCCGCCGACATCGCCCGGGAGCTCGTCGCCTTCCTGCCCACCATCGCGGCCGCCGCGCTGGTCACGGGCACGAACGCGCTGATCGGGCTGGTGCTCGGGGCGGTCGTCGCCATCGCGGCGGCGGTGCTCGCCTCCGCGGTCCGGACGGTCGACGCGCTGCTCGACCCGGTCGTCGCGGGGCTCGCGGTGGTGCCGATCGTGGCGCTCGCCCCGGTGCTCTACACGATGTACGGCGCCTCGGTGGAGACCGGCAGGCAGATCGTCGTGGCCGTCGCGGTGGGTGTGCCGGTGTTCGTCAACGCCCTGCGCGGCCTGCGGCAGGTGCGTCCGGTGCACCGCGACCTCATGCGGGCCTACGCCGCCACGCCACGGCAGGCGGTGCGGGCGGTCACCATCCCGACCGCGCTGCCGTTCGTGTTCACCGGCCTGCGGCTCGCGTCCTCGCTCGCGGTCATCTCCGCGATCGTCGCCGAGTACTTCGGTGGCCCGCGCAGCGGCATCGGCTCGTTCATCACGACGGCCGCCGCGGGCTCCAACTACGCCCGGGCGTGGGCGTACGTGCTCGGCGGCGTCGTCGTCGGGCTCCTGTTCTACGGGGCGACCCTCGCGATCGAGCGGTGGGGGAGCCGCGGGGTGCGGACCGGCTGAGCCGCACGAGAACCAGACGTCCCGTGGCCGGGGGATCCGCGGGCCGGCACCACCCCACCTGCCGACGGCGCCAGGAGGGCCACGAGAGGCAGTTCTCCAGGCAGTTCTCAGGCAGGACGGAAGGGGATGACATGAGGGACACGAAGAGGCGTGCCCGGTTCGGCGCCGGGGCGCTCTCGCTCGCGGCGGCGCTCGCGCTGACGGGGTGCTCGGGCAGCTCCGACGACGACGCGACGGCGGCGGGCGGCGACGAGACGGCGTCCGGCGAGCTCACGCCGGTCAAGCTCCAGCTGCAGTGGCTCACCCAGGCCCAGTTCTCCGGCTACTACGCCGCGCTGGACCAGGGCTTCTACGAGGACGCCGGCCTGGCCGTCGAGATCATCCCGAGCGGCGGCGACATCGTCCCGCAGGACGCCCTCGCGAACGGCGAGGTCGACTACGCGATCGCCTGGGTGCCCAAGGTGCTCGGCTCCATCGAGCAGGGTGCGGACATCACCGACGTCGCGCAGATCTTCGAGCGGTCCGCGACCCTCCAGGTGTCGTTCGCGGACTCCGGCATCGACTCGGTCGCGGACCTCGAGGGCAAGAAGATCGGCTCCTGGGGCTACGGCAACGAGTGGGAGCTGTTCGCCGGCCTGAACGAGGCGGGCGTCACGGACTTCGAGATCGTCCAGCAGGCGTTCGACATGAACGCGTTCCTCGCGGGCGACATCGACGCGGCGCAGGCCATGACCTACAACGAGTACGCCCAGCTGCTCGAGACCGAGAACCCCGAGACCGGCGAGCTCTACCAGCCCGAGGACTTCCACGTCATCGACTGGAACGACGAGGGCACCGCCATGCTGCAGGACGCCATCTGGGCGGACGCGGGCCGGCTCGCCGACGACCCCGACTACGCCGAGACGACCGTCGCGTTCATCAAGGCGTCCATCCAGGGCTGGATCTACGCCCGTGACCACGCGCAGGAGGCCGCGGACATCGTCACGGCCGCCGGCTCGACGCTCGGCACCAGCCACCAGCTCTGGATGACCAACGAGGTCAACAAGCTCATCTGGCCGTCCACCTCGGGCGGCATCGGCATCATCGACGAGTCCGCCTGGGACGCCACCGTCGAGATGGCCAAGCAGACCTCCAACGAGACCGGCGCGACCATCATCACCGCCGACCCGCCGGAGACCGCCTACAGCAACGAGTACGTGCAGCAGGCGCTGGACGAGCTCACGGCCGAGGGCGTGGACGTCGAGGGCGCGGACTTCGCGCCGATCGACGTGACGCTGAACCCCGGCGGCAGCTGACCGGCGCGTCGGGCGCGGGGAGCTGTCGTCAGCAGCGCCCCGCGCCCGGGCCGCCCGTCCCACCGAGACAGCCCGCACCCCCGGAAGGCACCGCACCATGACCGATCTCGACGCCGACGGCCGGCTCGCCCTGGAGCTCGACCGCGCGCACGTGTTCCACTCCTGGTCCGCCCAGGCCGCGCTGTCCCCGCTCGTCGTCGACGCCGCGTCGGGGTGCGAGGTGCACCTGGCCGACGGGCGCACGATGCTCGACCTCAGCAGCCAGCTGGTCAACACGAACATCGGCCACCAGCACCCCCGCGTCACCGCCGCCATCGCCGAGCAGGCCGGGCGGCTCGCGACCATCGCCCCCGGGCACGCCGTCCTGCCGCGCGGTCGCGCCGCCGAGGCGATCCTGCGGCACGCGCCCGCGGAGTTCTCGAAGGTCTTCTTCACCAACGCCGGGGCCGACGCCAACGAGAACGCCATCCGCATGGCGCGCCTGGTCACCGGGCGGGACAAGATCCTGTCGTCCTACCGGTCGTACCACGGCAACACCGGCGCCGCGGTGGTCGCGACCGGGGACTGGCGGCGCGTGCCGAACGAGTACGCCCGCGGGCACGTGCACGTCTTCGGGCCGTACCTGTACCGCTCCGACTTCTGGGCGACGACGCCGGAGCAGGAGTGCGAGCGCGCGCTGCAGCACCTGGAGCGCGTCATCGTGTCCGAGGGCGCGTCGTCGATCGCCGCGATCCTGCTCGAGACCGTCGTCGGCACCGGCGGCGTCCTGGTCCCGCCACCCGGGTACCTCGCGGGCGTGAAGGCGCTGGCGGAGCGGCACGGCATCCTGCTGGTCCTCGACGAGGTCATGGCCGGGTTCGGCCGCACGGGCTCCTGGTTCGCGTTCGAGCAGCACGACGTCGTCCCCGACCTCATCACCTTCGCCAAGGGCGTGAACTCCGGCTACGTCCCCGCCGGCGGGGTGCTGATCTCCGACCCGGTCGCCGCCGTGTTCGACGACCGCGTCTTCCCCGGGGGACTGACCTACTCCGGGCACCCGCTCGCGATGGCGGCCGTCGTCGCGACCATCGAGGCGATGGAGGACGAGAAGATCGTGGAGAACGCCGCCCGCATCGGGTCCGACGTTCTCGGCCCCGGTCTGCGCGCGCTCGCCGCGACGCACCCGTCCGTCGGCGAGGTCCGGGGGACCGGGGTGTTCTGGGCCGTCGAGCTCGTCACGGACCGCGGCACCCGCGAGCCCGTGCCCGCGGCCGGCATGGCGGCGGTGAGGTCCGGGCTGCTCGAGCTCGGCGTGCTGCCGTT
>DAMBCY010000343.1:0-4602 GCA_032056255.1 Cellulomonas sp.
AGCGGGGGCTGCGGGTGCGACGGGCGCGCCGGGTAGGCGACGAAGGCGACCCGCGGGTCGTCGGCCAGCGCCTCGGCGACAGCCTGGGCGGAGCGCAGGTGCTGGGCGAGCCGCAGCGGCAGGGTGACCGAGCCGCGCTCGATCAGCCAGGCGTTGAACGGCGAGATCACGCCGCCGACGTCGACCTGCGCGTCGGCGCGGATCGGCGCGATCAGCTGGCGCGAGCCGATCACGGCCCCGCCCATGGCGTCCCCGTGGCCGTTGACGTACTTGGTCAGGGAGTGCACGACCAGGTCGGCGCCGTCGGCGAGCGGCCGGTACAGCGGTGGCGGGGTGAACGTGGAGTCGACGACCAGCAGCGCCCCGCCGGCGTGCGCGACCTCGGCCAGCGCCGCGACGTCGGCGACGCGGGTCGTCGGGTTCGCGATCGTCTCGACGTGCACCATCCGGGTCCGCGGGCGCAGCGCGGCCCGGACCGCCTGCGGGTCGGAGACGTCGACGAACGTCGCCTCGATGCCGTACTTGGCGGGCAGCAGCTCCGCGTACAGGCGGGACGTCGCCTCGTAGGTGACGTCGGCGACGACGACGTGGTCGCCCGCGGACAGGTGCGCGAACGCCACCGCGTGCAGCGCCGCGACGCCCGAGGCGAGCACCACGGCGTCCTCGCCGCCGTCGAGCGCCGCGAGCTTGCGCTGCAGCGCCGCCTGGTTGACGCCGGTGTTGCGCGTGTACAACGGCAGGTCGGGTGACGACTCCGACCAGCTGATGGTCGACGGGTCCTCGGGCAGCGCGAAGGAGTTGGCCATGACCAGCGGCGTCCGGATCGCCCGGGTGCCGGGGTCGATCGCGTTCCCCGCGTGGACGGCCTGCGTCCCGAACGCCAGCGTCGTCGGGTCGTGCTTGTCGGGGCGGCTCACGAGCCGAGGGTAGGACAGGAGCCGGCGTCCGCGGCGGTGGCGGCGGGACCGCGAGACGAGGTTGCGGTCCGGTACCGACGCGCGGCCGGGCTACATCTCCTCGTGCACCGCCGGGTCCTGGTCGTGCGTCCGCCCGTCCGGGCGGGCCAGGGCGTCGATGCCCGCACGGTCCTCGTCGGTCAGCTCGAACCCGAGCAGGTCGAGGTTCTGCCGCTGCCGCTCCGGGCCGGTGGCCTTGGGCAGCGGCATGACGCCCAGGTCGACCTCCCAGCGCAGGATCACCTGGGCGGGGGAGACGCCGAGCCGCCCGGCGGTGGCGACGACGGCCGGCTCCTGCAGCATCGCGTTCGCCCGGCCGAGCGGGCTCCACGCCTGCGTGACGATGCCGCGCCGGGCGTCGTCGGCGCGCTGCCCGGGCTGCGGGAAGTACGGGTGCAGCTCGATCTGGTTCACGGCGGGGACGACGCCGGTCTCGCGCTCCAGCCGGTCCAGGTGCTCGGGCAGGAAGTTGCACACCCCGATGTGCGCCACCAGGCCCTGGCGCTGCGCCTCGACCAGGGCGCCCCACGCCTCGACGTACCGGTCGACCCGCGGGTTGGGCCAGTGGATCAGGTACAGGTCGATGCGGTCGAGACCGAGCCGGTACAGGCTCTCCTCGACGGTCGCGAGCGCCTCGGCGGCGGCGTGGTGCCGGCCCGGCAGCTTGGACGTCACGACGATCTCGTCGCGCGGGATCCCGGACTCCGCGACGGCGCGGCCGACGGCGCCCTCGTTCTCGTAGTTCACCGCCGAGTCGAGCACCCGGTACCCGGCCCGCAGGGCGCGGACCATCGTCTCGACGCCCGCCGACCCGTTCAGCAGGTAGGTGCCGAACCCGACGGCGGGCAGCGTGAGCCCGTCGTGCGCGGTGACGGTGGGCAGCGCGGGGGCGGCGTGCTCGGACATCGGGGGTCCTCTCGGCTCGGTCCGCGCGGTCGCGGGCGCTCGGAGCCATTGTGGTCGCCTGCGCGCCGGTCAGGGTGCCACGAGCGACCGCAGCTCGTGGACGACGGTCGCCGCGACGCCGTCCGGCCAGGGGTAGCCGCGGGCGGAGGACCCGAGCGACCACGCGTCGAGCGCGAGCACGGCGACGAGCAGACGGTCGGTGACGTGCGGCGCCTCGAGGACGGCGGGGGAGAAGCTCCCGGTCCGGGACACCGCGTCCCGGGAGAGCTCGACCCCGGACAGCACGAGGTGCCGCAGCATCGCGCTGGTCCGCTGCGAGCTCGCCAGCGCGAGCAGCGCGGCGTGGACGGTGCGCCCGGTGGGCTCGCCGGACAGCGGGACGAGCTCGTCGAACGCCTCCTCGCTGGTGCGGGTGAGCAGCGCCTCGACGAGGCCGTCGACCGACCCGTACATGCTGACGATCCAGTCCGCGTCGCGCCCGGATGCGCGCGCGACGCGCTCCAGGGTCAGCGACGGCAGGCCGTCGAGCCGGGCGAGCCGGAGCACCGCGTCGGTCAGCGGCGAGTCGTCGCGGTACGGGTCGGCGTCCAGGGACTCGTCGAGGTTCTCCCGCCGGATGGCGGGCACCGGGACCCGGGCGTAGCGGGCGACGGCCTCCAGCGTCCGTGCCCACCAGAGCCCGTCGGGCGGGTAGACCTCGCCGTAGAGCCCGAGCAGGTAGCCGTCCAGCGCGAGGCTCGCGACGTCCAGCCGGACGTCGCCCGGCGGGCACGTCGCCGGCGCGACGGGGAGGCGGTCGATGCGGCTCAGCAGCAGCTGGTGGCGGGCGACGGGGTCCATCGGGCACTCGTTTCGCAGTGGCTCGTGCCGGACCGTGCGGTCCGGTGCGGGTCTCGTCCACCGTACAGACCAACCGGTCGGTCCACCAGCCCGATCGGGCGGTACGCTGCCCGCATGAGCACGGCGCAGCCCGACCGACCTGCCACCCGGAACAGCCCGCGCACCCGACGGGCCGTGCTGGACGCCGCCGTCCGGGGGCTCGTCCGCGAGGGCTCGGGCCTCTCGCTCGCCACCGTGGCGCGGGAGGCGGGGGTGTCGAAGAGCGGCCTGCTGCACCACTTCGGCTCCCGCGACGCCCTGCTGCACGCCGTCGCGGTGGACTCGGTCGACGCGTTCCGCGCCCAGGTGCTCGCGCAGGTCGACCTGTCCGAGAACCACCCCGGTCAGCTGCTCCGTGCCTACGTGCGGGCGCTGTGCGACGCCGTCCTGGACGACGAGGCCGCCACCGCGGACTACCTCGTCCTCTGGACGACGCTGCGCGACCGCCCGGACGTGGCCGCGCTCGTCGAGCAGGACCTCGACCGGTGGGAGGTCGACCTGCTGGCGGACGGCGCGGACCCCGACCGGGTGCTCGTGGTCCGGCTCGCCGCCGAGGGGCTCGCCTCCGTCGCGGCGCAGAGCGTGCCGCACGCCCGCCGGCTCGTGCCGCGGGTGCGCGTGCTGCTGACCGGGCTCAGCACGGGGTGGCCCGCCGCGTCCTGAGGTGCCGGGGGCACGACGAAGGGGCGGGCCCGTGCGGGTCCGCCCCTTCGTCGTGCCGTCCGGTCCGGTCAGCGACGGGCCGGTCTCCCGGGCATCAGCCCTGGGTCAGCGGGAACAGCGTGGTGTCGTTCGCGTAGACCTCGGCCGCGTTGGCCTTCGTGACGATGATCGGGGTCAGCAGGTACGACGGGACGACCTTGACGCCGTTGTCGTAGGACTCGGTGTCGTTGATCTCCGGGTCCTCACCCTGCTGCAGGAGCTGGATCTGCGCGATGGTCTTGGCGACCAGCTCGCGGGTGTCCTTGTAGATGGTGGAGTACTGCTCGCCCGCCATGATCGACTTGACCGACTCGACCTCGGAGTCCTGGCCGGTGATGACCGGGGTCTCCTTGCCGGCCTGGGCCACGGACGTCAGCGCCGCACGGGCCAGGGTGTCGTTCGGCGAGAGGATGCCGTCGAGCTCGGTGTCCGCGTAGGAGCCGGCGACGATGGTGTCCATGCGCTTCTGCGCGTTCTCGGCCTTCCAGCCCTGCGTCGCGATCTGCTCGAACGTGGTCTGGCCGGAGACGACCACCAGGGTGCCGTCGTCGATCTTCGGCTGCAGGATGCTCATCGCACCCTCGAAGAACGGGGTGGCGTTGGCGTCGTCCGGCGAGCCGGCGATCAGCTCGATGTTGTACGGGCCGTCACCCTTGCGCTCGGCGAGGCCGTCGAGCAGCGCGGTGCCCTGGAGGACACCGACCTGGTAGTTGTCGAACGCGACGTACAGGTCGACCGCGTCGGTGTTCTTCAGCAGCCGGTCGTACGCGATGATCGACGCGCCGGACTCCTTCGCCGCCTCGAGCTGGGAGCCCAGCTGCGAGCCGTCGATGGCGCCGACCACGATGACGCTCGCGCCCTGCTCGGTCATGGCCTGGATCTGGTTCTGCTGCTCCGTCACGCCGCTGTTCGCGAACTGCACGATCGGCGTGAAGCCGGCCTCCTTGAGGCCGTCGTTGAACAGCTGCTCCGCCAGGACCCAGTTCTCCGAGGTCTTCTGCGGGAGGGCGACGCCGATGGTGGCGTCGGCCGCGAACCCGGCCGCGGCCTCCGTGCCGCCGCCGGCCGTCTCCTGGGTGGAGCCGTCACGGTCGGAGGAGGAGCAGCCCGAGAGCAGCAGCGCTCCGGCGGCCCCGGCGGCGACGAGCGCCGCAGTCAG
>DAMBCY010000344.1:0-4602 GCA_032056255.1 Cellulomonas sp.
CTCGGCCCGTCCGACGCCGACCCCTCGACCAGGCGGCGCAGCGGCGAGCCGGGCGCCAGGAGGTGGCCCTGGCCGGCGACCTCCTGCAGGGAACGCGGGCGCATCCGCACCGCGAGGGGCGCCCCGGCCGACGGCGCGGGCGTGCCCTGCGCGGTGGAGGTCACCGCGTCGAACAGATCCATGGCCGCGAGCCTACGCACGCGGACCGACACGCGGTGACCGCGGGCCTCCCGGGCCCGCTGCGCCCGCCGCGCGACGGTCCCGTCGCAGGCCCGCCGCGCGATGGTGCGCGAGGGCCGCCCGGCCTGAGATGCTGACCTGCGTGTTCGAGAGCCTGGGCCGCGCCGTCGCCCGCCATCCCCGCCTGACCCTCGCGGTCTGGGCCGTCGTGACGGTCGGGTGCTTCCTGCTCGCACTCGTCGGGGTCGGCGGTCAGAACCTGTTCGACCGCCTCACCACCGGCGAGCCCGTGGTCCCCGGCTCGGACAGCGCCCGCGCGAGCGAGCTGCTGGCCGGGACGAGCACCTCGGGCGCCTCGCTGACCCTGGTCGTGCAGGACGTGGACCCCGCCGCCGAGGGGCTCGCCGACGCGCTGGCCCCCGCCCGGGAGGCGGTCGCGGAGGTCGACGGCGTCGCCTCGGTCATCGACCCGTTCGTGCTGCCCGACGGGGTCGCGAACCCCGCCGCCGCCCCGCTGCTCGCGGCGGACGGCGACGGGTTCCTCGTGGTCGCCGAGCTGGACCCGGCGCTGTCCGACGACGCACGGACGACCGCGCTGCGGGCCGTGGAGCGGGAGCTCGCCGCGGTGCCGGACGCCCTGGGCGACGTCGCGCCGGACGCCACCGGGCTCGTCGGCGGGACGTCCCTGATCGTGTCGGCGATCACCGACCAGGTCGAGCAGGACCTCACGACCGGCGAGGCCATCGCCCTGCCGGTCGCGCTCCTGATCATGGTCCTGGTGTTCGGCGGCTTCCTCGCCGCGTCGATGCCCCTGGTGGGGGCCATCGCCTCCATCGCGGGCGGGCTCGGCGCGCTCGTCGGGCTGTCGTACCTGATGGACGACCTCGAGTCCTCCGTCGTCAACGTCGTCACCGTGCTCGGCCTGGGTCTCTCGATCGACTACGGGCTGCTCATCGTGTCCCGGTTCCGCGAGGAGCTCCGACGCACGCTCGGCGACGACGAGGGCCGTGCGTCCCGCCGACGCCGCGGAGACGGTGCCGTGCTGTCGGCGATCGTCACGACGATGGGCACCGCCGGGCGCACCGTCGCGTTCTCCGCCATCACCGTCGGCATCTCGATCGCCGGGCTCCTCGTGTTCCGGCAGGACATCCTGCGGGCGTTCGGCGCCGGGTCCGTCGCCGTCATCGTGTTCGCCGTCGCCACCGCACTGACCCTGGTCCCGGCGCTGCTCGTCCTCGCCGGGCGCCGGCTCGCCCGGCCCTCCGTGCTGTCCCGCGTCCCCGCCGTACGGTCGCTGCTGGCCCGCACCGCCGACGTGCACTCCAAGCAGGGCGCCTTCTCCCGGCTCGCCGGCCGCGTGCAGCGCCGGCCGTGGTGGGTGATGGGCGGCTCGCTCGCCGTCCTCCTGGTGCTCGCGTCCCCGCTGCTGCACCTGCAGCTCCGCAACTCCACGACGGAGCTGCTGCCCCTGTCGAGCCCCCAGCGCGAGTTCGTCCGCGTCCTCGCCGAGCAGTACCCGGCGTCCTCGTCCGCCTCCGTGGTGGTCGTCGCGCAGACCGACGTCGCCGACGCCCAGGCCGTCGTCGCGCAGATCGAGGCCCTCGACGGCGTCGCGTCCGTCGACCCGCCCGCCGCGCGCGACTCCGTCGTCGTCATCGGCGTCCGCCCCGACGCGACCGACCCCGGCAGCCGGGAGGCGCAGGACGTCGTGCACGCGCTGCGCGACCTCGACCTGCCGTTCCGGGCCTACGTGGGCGGGCAGGCCGCGAACCAGATCGACTTCACCGACGCCCTCCTGGACCGCGCACCGTGGGCCCTCGGCATCGTCACCGTCGCCACCCTCGTGCTGCTGTTCCTCATGACCGGCTCGGTGCTCGTCCCCGTCAAGGCGCTGCTCACCAACGTCGTGTCGCTGTGCGCCTCGCTCGGCGTGCTCGTCTGGGTGTTCCAGGACGGCCACCTGTCCGGCCTGCTCGGCTTCGAGTCCACCGGCGGGATCGAGACGTACGTCGTGGCCCTCGTCATCGCGTTCGCGTTCGGGCTCGCGATGGACTACGAGGTGTTCCTGCTGTCGCGGATCAAGGAGCTGCACGACGCCGGTGCGAGCAACGACGACTCCGTCCGGCTGGGGCTGCAGCGCTCCGGCCGGGTGATCACCTCGGCCGCGGCGATCATCGTCGCCGTCTTCGCCGGGTTCGTCGCCGGGGAGCTGCTGGTCATCAAGGAGGTCGGGTTCTCGCTCGCCGTGGCGGTGATCATCGACGCGACCCTCGTGCGGCTGCTGCTCGTGCCCGCCACGATGACCGTGCTCGGCGACCTCAACTGGTGGGCGCCCGCACCGCTGCGGCGCGTGTACGAGCGGCTGGCGCTCACGCACTGAGGGCGTGTCCCGGGTCGTCGGACCCGGGGACGCGGCGACGCCGGTCGGGGCGGTGCGCCGGGGCCGGCCGTCGATGCTCCGCGGCCAGATCGGCTCGAGCAGGGGGCACCGAGTCCTCCACAGGGGTCGTTCGCACGCGTCGTCCACAGGTCGCGGACGGCCGGCGGTGGCATGTCGGAGGTCGGACGTACGGTGGATCCATGCCCGCTGACCAGCACGAACACCCTGAGGAGCCGATCTGTCCGGTCGCCCCCTCGGACTCGGTCGCGACCGGGGGGACGGGCGCGGGGCTCCCCCGGTACGACGCCGACGGGATCCTCGTGCGGGAGCCGTCGACCGGCTCGTGGACGTCCGACGGACGTGCCGTCGAGGCAACACCGGGACCGCCGCTTCGACCCCCGACGACCGCCGAGCAGGTGGCGGCAGTGGCGGCGTGCGAGCCCGGCCCGGAGCTGGCCGACTGGCTCGACTCCCTCGACACCGCGACGCTGCCCGTCGAGATCGTGGTCGAGGCGGTCGCCGCCGCGGCACGCCTGGAGGCCGCGGCCCACGCCCGTACCGCGTCGCTGGCCGCCGGCCTCGCTCGCCGACCGGAGATGCGGCCCGACCTGAGCGCCTTCACGAGCCGAGCACCCATGCTGCGGTCCGTCGCCGGTGACGAGCTCGCGATGCGCCTCGCGACCTCACCGCTCACCGCCAACCGCCTCGTCCGCGAGGGCCTGGCGTTCGAGGGACAGCTCTACGCCACGGGAGAGGCCCTGGCCGCGGGGCGTCTCGACGCCGCCAGGGCGAGCCTGCTCGTGCAGCGCCTGGGCGAGCTGCCCGAGCCGATCACCGTCGCCGTCGAGGACCGGCTGCTGCCCGTGGCCCACCGGCGCAGCCTGGCCCAGCTCCGCCTCGACATCGAGCACGCCCTCGCGGACATCGACCCCGAGGAGGCCGCGGCCCGGCACGCGCAGGCCCGCCGCGGTCGACGTGTCACCCGACCGCGCCCCGAGGCCGACGGCATGGCCTCGATGTGGCTCGTCCTGGCCGCCGAGGACGCCGTGCGCGTCGACGGCGTCCTCGACCACGCCGCGCGCGCCGCGCGGTCCTGCGGGGACCCCCGCACCCAGGACCAGATCAGGGCCGACGGCTTGCGCGACCTCGTCGTCGGTGACGTCGGCGCCGGCGAAGGTCCCGTCTCGGAGGTCGCGCACCACGACTTCGTGCTGGACGAGCGGGTCGCGACCGTCGTCCTCCACCAGCCCGTCGCCACGTCCGATGCCCACCCCTCACCCGAGCACCTCCCCGACCGCGCCACCCCCGGCACGGTCGCTTCCGCTGCTGGGGCGTCCGGGGCAGCACTCCCCGACGCCGCCCTCGTCGACGCCGCCCTCTCTGACGCCGCCCTCTCCGACGCAGCAGCGTCAATCACAGCGGTGCCCGGCACAGCGGTGCCCGGCACAGCGGTGCCCGGCACAGCGGTGCCCGGCACAGCAGCGTCCGACACAGCCGTCTCCATCGCCGAGAGCCGCCCCGAGACCGTGACGACGACCGGCACAGGCCGCACCCGGTGCACCTGCGGCGGCGGCGACAGCGGCGGACGGACCGGTGCGCGCGTGGACGTGACGGTGGCCGCCTCCACGCTGCTCGGTCTGGACGACGAGCCCGGGCACCTCGACGGCTACGGGCCCGTCCCCGCGACGACCGCCCGGGCCCTCGCCGAGGACGGCGTGTGGAGGCGCATCGTCACCGACCCGCTCTCGGGGGCCGTCCTCGACTACGGGCGCACCCGGTACCGGCCACCCACGGCCCTGGCGGAGCACGTCCGGGTCCGCGACCGGCACTGCGCCGCACCCGGCTGCACCATTCCCGCATCCCGAGCCGACCTTGACCACACCGTCGAGTACCACCGGCAGGTCGGCGATCCACCGGACGCCCCGCTGGGGACCACCTCGGCCGACAACCTCGGTCCGTTGTGCCGTCGGCACCACCGGCTCAAGACCTGCGGCGGCTTCCGCCTGCGCCAGCTCGCGCCCGGGCTCTACGAGTGGATCACC
>DAMBCY010000345.1:0-4598 GCA_032056255.1 Cellulomonas sp.
GGGCATCCCCGGGCACGACATCGCGGCGATCGTCGGCCGGCAGACGCCGGTGCTGGCGGCGTTCGTGCCGCTGCTGCTGCTGGTCCTCGTCGACGGTCGTCGCGGGCTGCGGCAGTGCTGGCCGATCGCCCTCGTGACGGGCCTGGCGTTCGCGGTGCTGCAGTTCCTCACCTCGAACTACTTCACCTACGAGCTGACCGACATCGTCGCGGCGCTCGGCGGCCTCGCGGCGGCCGTGGTCATGCTGCGCTTCTGGCGGCCCACGGTGCCGGAGTCGGAGGCCACGCGCCTGGAGGTCTCGCCGCACGGCGCGCTGACCGGCGGGCGGATCTTCTGGGCGGTCTTCCCCTACCTCGCGATCATCGTGGTCTTCGGCATCGCCAAGCTGTGGACGATCGGCGTCGACATCCCCGCCCGGTTGTCCGGCACGGACGTGTCGGTGCACTGGCCGGTGCTGGACGACGGGCTGGCCGGCGGTGCGGTCTACAAGCTCACCTGGCTGTCCAACCCCGGGACGCTGCTGTTCCTCACCGGCATCCTCGTCACGATCGCGCTGGCGAGGGCGGACGGCGGGGGGCGGTTCCCGCTCACGGTCCCGCAGGCGGCCCGCAGCTTCGTCCGCACGGTGGTCGACCTGCGCATGTCGATCCTCACCGTCGCCTCCGTGCTCGCCCTGGCCTACGTGATGAACCAGTCCGGCCAGACGCTGACCATCGGCACCTGGGCCGCGGCCAGCGGCGCGGCGTTCGCGCTCGTCTCGCCGATGCTGGGCTGGCTCGGCACCGCGGTGACCGGCTCCGACACGTCGGCGAACGCGCTGTTCGCCCAGCTGCAGCAGACCGCCGCGCAGGGTGCGGGCCTGAACCCCGACCTGCTCGTCGCCGCGAACAGCTCCGGCGGCGTGGTCGGCAAGATGGTCTCGCCGCAGAACCTGACCATCGCCGCGGCCGCGGTCACGCTGAACGGCGAGGAGTCCCGGATCTTCCGGGCCGTCTTCTGGTACAGCATCGGCATGCTGGCCGTCGTCTGCGTGCTCGTGTTCCTGCAGAGCACGCCCGTCCTGGGGTGGATGATCCCGTGAGCGCCGGTACGGACCACACGAGCACCGCAGGCGTCCCCGGCGGGCACCACGCCCGCGCGACGGACCCGGAGCTGGCCGCCGCGATCGGGCTGGCCACCGATCCCGCGCAGGTCCGCACCCGCCCGATCGACCTCGCGGCGATGGCGCACGACGCCTCGCACTACCTGCTCACGCCGCAGGCCGTGGTCACGGCACGCAGCGTCGCGGACGTCGCAGCGGTGCTCGGCCTGGCGCACCGCCGCCGGCTGCCGGTCACCTTCCGGTCGGGCGGCACGAGCCTGTCGGGCCAGGCCAGCACCTCCGGGCTGCTGGTGGACACCCGGCAGAACTTCCGCGGGGTCGAGGTGCTGGACGGCGGCGCCCGGGTGCGGTGCGAGCCCGGGGCGACGGTCCGCTCGGTCAACGCCCGCCTGGCCCCGTACCGCACGAAGCTGGGACCGGACCCGGCGAGCGAGGGCGCCTGCACGATCGGCGGGGTGGTGGCCAACAACTCGGCCGGGATGGCGTGCGGCACCGAGCGCAACTCGTTCCGCACCCTGGAGGCGCTGACGCTCGTGCTGGCGTCGGGCACGGTGATCGACACCGGCGCCGAGGACGCCGACGAGCGGCTGCGCGCGCTGGAGCCGGGGGTGCACGCGGGCCTGGTCCGGCTGCGCGACCGCGTCCTGGGCGACCCGGACTCGATGCGGCGCATCGCCCACCAGTACTCGATGAAGAACACGATGGGGTACTCCCTCAACGCGTTCACCGAGTTCAGCCGTCCCGTCGACGTGCTCGCCCACCTCGTCGTGGGCTCCGAGGGCACGCTGGGGTTCGTCGCCTCGGCGACGTTCCGCACGGTGCCGGTGCTCCCGTACGTCGCGACCGCGCTGCTCTACTTCCCCGAGCTGTCCCGTGCCACCGACGCCCTGGAGCCGCTGCTGGCGGCGGGCGCCCGGACGTTGGAGCTGCTCGACGCCTCCTCCCTGCGGGTCAGCCAGCGCGACCCGCGCGCCGACCCCGCGCTCCGGAGCCTGCAGGTGGACCAGCACACGGCGTTGCTGGTCGAGCTGCAGGGCGCCGAACCCGGTGAGCTGGAGCAGACGGGCGTGCAGACGGACCGGGTCATCGCGACCCTGCCCCTGTCGCTCCCGGCCGCCTTCACCACCGAGGCGACGGCGCGGGCGGCGATGTGGACGCTGCGCAAGGGGCTCTACACGGCCGTCGCGGGGGCGCGGCCGGTCGGGACGACGGCGCTGCTCGAGGACGTCGTCGTCCCGCTGCCGGAGCTGACCGCCACGACGAGCGAGCTCGGCCGCCTCCTGGCGGGCTACGGCTACGACGACGCCGTCGTGTTCGGCCACGCCAAGGACGGCAACCTGCACTTCATGATCAACCCGCGGCTCGACGACCCCGTCGAGCTGCGCCGGTACGACGAGTTCACCGAGGACCTGGTCGACCTCATCCTGTCCCACGACGGCTCGCTGAAGGCGGAGCACGGCACCGGCCGGATCATGGCCCCGTACGTGCAGCGGCAGTTCGGCGCCGAGCTGTACCAGGTCATGCGCGAGGTCAAGGCGCTGCTCGACCCGCACCAGGTGCTCAACCCCGGCGTGATCATCACGGACAACCCCCGCGCGCACCTGGAGAACCTCAAGGTCGTGCCGCCCGTCGACCCGGCCGTCGACCGCTGCGTCGAGTGCGGGTACTGCGAGCCGGTCTGCCCGTCGCGGGCGATCACCACCACGCCGCGGCAGCGGATCGTGCTGCTGCGTTCCATGGCCCAGGTCAGCGAGGAGGAGCGCGCGGCCATCGCCGCCGACTACGACTACATGGCCGTGGACACGTGCGCCGTGGACTCGCTCTGCGCGACGGCGTGCCCGGTCGCGATCGACACCGGCAGGGTGATGAAGGGCTTCCGTGCCGACCGGCACGGGCCCGCGGTCCAGGGCGCCGCCACGGCCGTCGCCCGGGCGTGGGGTCCCGTCGTCGCGGGTCTGCGGGTCGGTCTGGGGGTGGCCGACCACCTGCCGGCTCCCGTGCTGACCGCGATGACGAAGGCCGCGCGCGCGGTGGTGTCGGAGGACTGGGTGCCGCTGATCGGCGCCGACCTGCCCGGCCCCGGGGGGAAGCGCCGCGGTCGCGAGCCGGCCGCGCCGGACGTCGTCTTCTTCCCCGCCTGCGTGGGCTCGATGTTCGGGGCGCCGGACGACGCGCTCGAGCGCGGGGAGGGCACGGGCGCGAGCGCGTCGTTCCTCGCCCTCGCGGAGCGTGCCGGCCTGCAGGTGGCGATCCCCCGGGGCATCGGGGCGCTGTGCTGCGGCACACCGTGGCAGTCCAAGGGGCTCGTCGACGGGCACGCCGAGATGGCCGCACGCACGTTCGACGCGGTCTGGGAGGCGTCCCGGGGAGGCGCGCTGCCGATCGTCTGCGACGCGTCCAGCTGCACGCACGGGCTGCTGGAGATCCGCGGCAAGCTCGGGCCCGGGCAGCAGGCGGACTACGACCGGCTCACCATCCTGGACTCGATCAGCTACGTGCGCTCGACCGTGCTCGACCGCCTGACCGTGCACCGCACGGTGGCGTCGGTGGCCGTGCACCCGACCTGCTCGACGGTGCACCTGGGCAGCACCGACGACCTGCGGGTGATCGCCGAGGCCTGCGCCGAGGAGGTGTTCGTGCCGCCGAGCTGGGGGTGCTGCGGGTTCGCGGGCGACCGCGGTCTGCTGCACCCGGAGCTCACGGCCTCGGCCACCGCCACGGAGGCCGCGGAGGTCAACGAGCGCGAGCACGACGCGTACGTGTCGTGCAACCGCACGTGCGAGATGGGGCTGACCCGCGCGACGGGTCACCCGTACTCGAACGTGCTGGAGCTGCTCGAGCTGGTCACCCGCTGAGCGGGGCGGACCGGCGACCGGGACCGCTCAGATCCGCTCCCGTCCGTCCGATCGCTTCGGCAGTCGCGATCCGTCCCCCCGCCGGCACCGCCGGCGCTCCCGCGTGAGGTGCCCCGTCCCCGCTCGCCCCGCCGTCCTCACCCGCAGCCGCCCGCGCGTCGCCGGTGCGCGTCGTCGTCCGACGGCCCCGCCGGCCGGCACCGGGTCGTCCCCGGCCACGGACGAGGTGCGGGTGCGTGCCCTCGCCCTGACCTGCGCGCCCGACGGCATGTACGTGCTCGGGGCCGACCGGCGCATCCTCGCGTGGAACGAGCGGGCGCGGGAGCTGACCGGCTACACGAGCGCCGAGGTGCTCGGGCAGGTGTGCAGCGCCCGGCTGCTCAACCACGTGGACGAGGAGGGGCGGAGCCTGTGCGGCGCGCGGTGCCCGCTGCGGCTCACGATGGCGGACGGGGTGCCGCGACGGTCCACGGTGTTCGTGCACCACCGCGACGGGCACCTGGTCCCGGTCGAGGTGCGGTCCTCGGTGATGCGCACCGACGCGGGCCGGACGGTCGGGGCGGTGGAGGTGTTCCGGGAGGCAGCCGCCACGATCGAGCGCGACCGGCGCCTGCACGAGCTCGAGCTGCTCGCGTCGCTCG
>DAMBCY010000346.1:0-574 GCA_032056255.1 Cellulomonas sp.
GTCAGCCGGGCGGTGACGGCGGCCGCGATCCGGCGGGTGACGCTCACCCCTCGGTCCCGGGCTCGTCGCCGCCCGCGGCCCCGTCGCCCTCGGTGCCGTCGGCGTCCGGGTCGTCGGTGCCGGTCGAGGTCGGCGTCCGGTCGACGGGCGGCAGCTCCGTCGCGGTCGGGAGGACCGTGAGGTCCTCGCCGGAGCCGTAGTGCCCGCCGGTCCCGCCGATCCGCGCGTTGAGCGCGAGCGGCACCGCGACCTGGCCCGAGACCGCGTCCGCGTCGGAGACGGTGGTGACCGCGCGCGACGCGTCCTCGTCCGCGAGCACCGCCGCCGTCAGCGACCCCTCGGCCGGCGGGCCGTCCACCACGACCGCGCCCTCGGACCGGTCCTGCGCGACGGTCGCGAGCGCGATCTGGGAGTCGAGCACCGCCTGGAGCTCGTCGGCGTCCGGCGTGGCCTCCTCGCTCGTGGCGCCGGCGGTGATCGCCGGCGCCAGCAGCACGATCGCGTCGGCCGGGGCGGTGACGGCGTCGTCCAGCGTCACCAGCGGGTCGTCACCGGTGGTGACGAAGTCCAGCAG
>DAMBCY010000346.1:584-4593 GCA_032056255.1 Cellulomonas sp.
CGGTCAGTCCCTGCACGAGGGCCTCCGCGAGCGAGGTGTCCGCCGACGCGTCGTCCGCGGGCTGCGGGTCCAGGTACGCCACGATGCTGCCGACCAGCGCCGTGCGGAACTGCCGCAGGTCGGTCGAGGTCCACGCGTCGGTCAGGGTGGCGCGCGCGCTGATCGTCGCGCCCGCGTCGGTGAGCCGGGCCTCGACCGCGGCGGACGCCTCGGCGTCGACCGCGCCGAGGGACACGACGGCGACCCGGCGGTCGGTCAGCGTGCCGGAGACGAGCTCGGTGCCCGCGGCGTCGATCCACGCCTCGTTGGCCGCGACGTCCGCGGCGGACGCGTCGAGCTCGGTGCGCAGCGCGTCCTTCTCCGCCCGCAGCTGGTCGACCTGGCCGGTCAGCGTGTCGCCGATCGTCTCCTTGAGCGGGCCGGCGCCGAGCGCGATGCCCACGGCGAGCGCCAGGAACACCGAGATCAGGGAGACGAGGTGGTAACGGAAGTCGATCACGGTGCGAGCTCTCGATCGGGTGCCGGCGCGGGGACGGCACGGGGAGGTGCGGGACTGGCCGCGGGCGTCGTGGGAGTCGTGGGCGTCACGAGCGTGACGGGCCGCGGGCGGCCCGTCACGGGGCGCCGCCGAACAGCGAGCCCACCCAGGACGCGAAGTCGTCCCAGCGCGCCGCGGTGAGGCCGATCAGCGTCTGGCCCGCGGTCGTGGACGCGAGGGCGACCCCGAGCGCGAGCAGCCCGGCGAGGACCAGCAGCGTGAGCTGCAGGTTGGAGATCCGGTTGCGGTACAGCCGGGACACGCCCTTGGCGTCGACGAGCTTGCCGCCGACGCGCAACCGCGTGAGGAAGGTGCTGGCCATGCCCGAGCGCCCCTTGTCGAGGAACTCCACGAGCGTGGCGTGCGTGCCGACGGCGACGATCAGCTCGGCGCCCTTGTCGTCGGCGAGCAGCATCGCCACGTCCTCGCTGGTGCCCGTCGCCGGGAACACGATGTGCGGCACGCCCAGCTGGTCGACCCGGGCCATGCCGGGCGCCCGGCCGTCGCGGTAGGCGTGCACGACGATCTCCGCGCCGCAGCGCAGCGCCCGGTCCGACACGGAGTCCATGTCGCCCACGATCATGTCGGGCGTCCAGCCGGCCTCGAGGATCGCGTCCGCACCGCCGTCCACGCCGATGAGCACCGGGCGGTACTCCCGGATGTACGGGCGCAGCGTGACCAGGTCCTCCTTGTAGTGGTACCCGCGCACCACGATGAGCACCTGGCGGCCGTCGATCTGCGTCGTGATGTCGGGCACGCCGACGCCGTCCAGCAGCAGGTCGCGCTCCCGGCGCAGGTAGTCCATCGTGTTCGCGGCGAACGACTCGAGCTGCACCGACAGGCCCTCGCGGGCGGCGGCCTGGTCGGTCGCGACGGTCTGCTCGGTCTGCACCACGCCCTCGGCCACCAGCCGGTCGCCGTCGTGCACCGCCCCGCCGGAGAGCCGCAGCGTGCGGCCCTCGCGGAGGGTCATCACGTCCGGGCCGAGGTCGTCGACCAGCGGGATGCCCGCGGAGACCAGGATGTCGGGGCCGAGGTTGGGGTAGCGGCCCGACGTCGAGCGGGCGGCGTTCAGCACCGCGGCGGGCTTGCAGGCGACGAGCGCCTCGGCCGAGACCCGGTCGATGTCGACGTGGTCGATCACGGCGATCTCCCCGGGGCGCAGACGCTTGGTCAGCGCCTTCGTGCGGGGGTCGACCCGGGCCGGGCCGACGAGCTCGCCCCCGGGGGGCGCGGCGTGGCGTCTACGCGAGGGCAGGAGTTTCATCGGAGTTCATCGTGCCACGCTTCCCAGGGCCAGGAGCTCCGCGGCGTGCGCACGCGCCGTGCCGGATTCCTCCTGGCCGGACAGCATGCGCGCCAGCTCGCGCACCCGGTCCTCCCCCGTGACCTCGCGCACGTCGGACGCCGTGACCGCGCCGTCGCGCGACTTCGTCACCACGAGGTGCCGGTCGGCGAACGCGGCGACCTGCGCGAGGTGCGTGACCACCAGGACCTGCGAGCTCCGCGCCAGAGCCGCCAGACGACGGCCCACCTCGGTCGCGGCCCGTCCCCCGACGCCCGCGTCGACCTCGTCGAAGACGAACGTGCCGGGGCGGTGCTCGCCCTGGTCCGGCGACGTGGCGAGCGCCACCTCGAGGGCCAGCATGACCCGCGACAGCTCGCCGCCGGAAGCCCCCTTGCCGAGCGGCCGGGCGGGTGCGCCCGCGTGCGGGACCAGGAGCATCTCCACCAGATCTCCACCGTGCGGCCCCGGCTCCGGCGCGGGCTCGACCCGCACGGTCAGCGACGCGCCCGCCATCGCGAGGCCCGCGAGCTCCTCGGAGACCGCCCGCGCGAGCCGCGCGGCCGCCTCCTGCCGGGCCGCGCGCACCCGGGCGGCGAGCTCCGCCAGCCGGGCGTCCAGCGCGTCGCGCTCGGCCGTCAGGCCCGCGACCCGCTCGTCGCCGTCGCCGATCTCCAGCAGGCGCCGGCCGCTCTCGTCCGCCCAGCGGAGCACCGCGGCGACGTCCGCGCCGTACGACCGGGTCAGCGTGGTCAGCTCGGCGCGCCGCGCCTGCGCGACCTCGAGGCGGAGCGGGTCGGCCTGGAGGTCCTGCAGGTACGACGACAGCTCGGTGGCCGCGTCGGCCAGCAGGTACCCGGCCTCGGCGACGCGGTCGCGCAGCTCCGCCAGCCGGGCGTCGTGCTCCCCCACCGCGTCCAGCAGCCGCCGGGCGTGCTCGACGGCGCCCGCCGCGCTCGCACCGTCGTCGGCCGCGTCGTCGTCACCGACCAGCGCCGCGTGCGCCCCGGTCGCCGCGCCCCGCAGGTCCTCGGCGTGCGCCAGCCGCTGCACCTCGGCCGCGAGCTCCGCGTCCTCGCCCGGCTGCGGGTCGATGCGCTCGACCTCCGCGAGCCCGAGCCGCAGCAGCTCCGCCTCCCGGGCCAGGTCCTGGCGGCGCGCCGTCAGGTCGTCGATCGTCGCCTGCACCCGGGCGCGCTCGGCCCACGCCCGGCGGTAGTCGGCGAGCAGCGCGCCGTGCGCCGCCCCCGCGAACGCGTCCAGCGCCTCCCGCTGGTGGGCCGGCGACCGCAGGCGCGCCTGGTCCTGCTGGCCGTGCACGGTCACGAGCTGCTCGGCCAGCTCCCCCAGCACCGCCTGCGGGACCGACCGGCCGCCGAGGTGCGCCCGGGACCGGCCCGGGGAACCTTCGGTCGCGGCGGCGACGGTGCGCACCAGCAGCAGCCCGCCGTCGTCGTCGACCGCCGCGCCCGCCTCCTCGGCCCGCGCGAGCACCGGCGATCCCGGCGCGACCAGCACCCGGCCCTCGACCACGGCCGTCGTCGCACCCGTCCGCACCGTCGCCGGGTCGGCCTTGCCGCCCAGCAGCAGGTCGAGCCCGGTGAGCACCATCGTCTTGCCCGCGCCGGTCTCGCCCGACAGGACCGTCAGGCCCCGGTGCAGGCGGACCTGGGCGCCGGTGATGACGCCCAGGTCGCTGATCGTGATCTCCTCGAACACGCGCTCAGTCCCCGTCCGTCGGTGCGTCGTCGTGCGCGGTCCCCTGCTCGGTGACGGCGAGATGGTCCCGCGCGCCTGCCTCGTCCTGCGCGACGCCGTGGCGCGCGGCGTAGCCCGCCCGGACCTCGTGCGCCCGTCCCCGCCACCCCACGACCGGCAGGTCGAACTTGTTCACCAGCCGGTCCGTGAACGGCGCGGGCGTCAGCCGCGCGAGGCGCACCGGCACCGGGGACCGGCGCACCTCGACGCGCGACCCCGCGGGCACCTCGATCCGCCGCCGCCCGTCGCACACCAGCACCGCCGGCGAGGGCGACCGGGTCAGCACCTCCACGGCCACCACGCTGCGGGGCCCGACGACCAGCGGACGGGCGAACAGCGCGTGCGCCGACAGCGGCACCACGATCAGGCTGTCGACCTCCGGCCACACCACCGGTCCGCCGGCGGAGAACGCGTGCGCGGTCGACCCG
>DAMBCY010000347.1:0-4572 GCA_032056255.1 Cellulomonas sp.
TGCGGTTCGCGCAGGGTCGTGCGGGTGGGTCGTGCGGCTGGGTCGGGGTCAGTGGGTGAGGATCTTGGACAGGAAGTCCTTGGCGCGGTCGCTGCGCGGGGAGGTGAAGAAGGTCTCGGGGTCGGCCTCCTCGACGATCGCGCCGCCGTCCATGAAGACCACGCGGTCCGCGGCGCGCCGGGCGAAGCCCATCTCGTGGGTGACGACGACCATCGTCATGCCCTCGGCCGCGAGGGCGACCATGACGTCGAGGACCTCGTTGATCATCTCGGGGTCCAGCGCCGAGGTCGGCTCGTCGAACAGCATGACCTTGGGCTCCATCGCCAGGGCGCGGGCGATCGCCACCCGCTGCTGCTGCCCGCCCGACAGCTGCGCGGGGAGCTTGTCGGCCTGGCTGGACACCCCGACGCGCTCGAGCAGCGCGGCGGCCCGTTCGCGCGCCTCGGCGGCACCGATCCGGCGCACCTTGCGCAGCCCGAGCGTGACGTTCTGCAGCACCGTGCGGTGCGCGAACAGGTTGAAGGACTGGAACACCATGCCGACGTCCGCGCGCAGCCGGGCGAGGTCGCGGCCCTCGGCGGGCAGCGGCTGGCCGTCCACGGTGATCGTGCCGGACTCGATGGTCTCGAGCCGGTTGATCGTGCGGCACAGGGTGGACTTGCCGCTGCCGGACGGGCCGATGACCACGACCACCTCGCCGCGGTGCACCGTGAGGGTGACGTCGCGCAGCACGTGCAGGTCGCCGAAGTGCTTGTTGACGCGGTCGAGGGCGACGAGCGGCTCGCCGTCGTGCCGCGGGCGGGTGGTCGCGGGTGCGGGGCCGGGGGCCGGGTCGGGCTGCGCCATCCCTGGAACCTATGAGCGCCATGTGACAGGCGCCACTCCATCCGGTCACGATGAGGTAACGCCTCGGTCATGCCGGCGCCGGCCCGGGCGGTCGGGAGCGAGGCGTCGGACCGACCGGACGTACCCTGGTCCGCGATGAGCACGACGACCACGCCCCCCGTCCTCCCGTCGCACCAGGGTGCCCCCGGCGCGACCGGGACACCCGCGCGCACCTACCTGGTGAAGACGCTCGGGTGCCAGATGAACGTGCACGACTCGGAGCACATGGCCGGGATGCTCGAGCAGGCCGGCTACGTCGCCGCGACGCCCGAGGCCGCCGCGGCCGAGGAGGCCGACGTCATCGTCATCAACACCTGCGCGGTGCGGGAGAACGCGGCCGACCGGCTCTACGGCAACCTCGGCCGGCTGGCCGGGACGAAGCGCTCCCGCCCGGGCATGCAGATCGCCGTCGGCGGCTGCCTGGCGCAGAAGGACCGGTCGGGGATCGTCGAGCGCGCGCCGTGGGTGGACGTGGTGTTCGGGACGCACAACCTCGACGTGCTGCCGGTGCTGCTGGAGCGCGCCCGGCACAACCGCGCGGCCGAGGTCGAGATCGAGGAGTCGCTCCAGGTCTTCCCCTCGACGCTGCCGACCCGCCGCGAGTCCGTCTACGCCGGCTGGGTCTCGATCAGCGTCGGCTGCAACAACACCTGCACCTTCTGCATCGTCCCGCACCTGCGCGGCAAGGAGCGCGACCGGCGCCCCGGCGACGTGCTCGCCGAGGTCGGGGCGCTCGTCGGCGAGGGTGCGATCGAGGTGACGCTGCTCGGCCAGAACGTCAACTCCTACGGCGTCGGGTTCGGCGACCGCGGGGCGTTCGCGAAGCTGCTGCGGGCAGCGGGGGCGACCCCGGGCCTCGAGCGGCTGCGGTTCACCTCCCCGCACCCCGCCTCGTTCACCGACGACGTGATCGCGGCGATGGCCGAGACGCCGACGGTGATGCCGAGCCTGCACATGCCGCTGCAGTCCGGGTCCGACCGAGTGCTGCGCGCGATGCGCCGCTCCTACCGGTCGGAGCGGTTCCTCGGCATCCTCGACCGCGTGCGCGCCGCCATGCCCGACGCCGCGATCACCACCGACGTCATCGTGGGGTTCCCGGGGGAGACCGAGGAGGACTTCGCCGAGACCCTCCGGGTCGTGGAGGCGTCCCGGTTCTCCTCCGCGTTCACGTTCCAGTACTCGCCGCGCCCGGGCACACCGGCCGCGGACCTGCCCGAGCAGCTGCCCAAGGCCGTCGTCCAGGAGCGGTACGAGCGGCTGACCGCGCTCCAGGACCGCATCGCGCTGGAGGAGTCGCAGCGCCAGGTCGGCCGGACCGTCGAGGTGCTGCTCGCCGAGGGCGAGGGGCGCAAGGACGGCGAGACCCGCCGGCTCTCGGGCCGCGCCGCGGACAACCGGCTCGTGCACCTCGCGCTGCCCGCGGGGCTCGCCGCCGCGGACGCCCCCCGGCCGGGGGACCTGGTCACGGTGGACGTGACGCACGCCGCGCCGCACCACCTCGTGGCCGACTCGGCCGCCCGGGGCGGGTCGTTCGCCGTCCGCCGCACCCGCGCGGGCGACGCCTGGGAGCGCCGGCAGTCCGGCGCGGACGACCACGCGCACGGCGGACCGGCCGACGCGTGCGGCACCGGTGCGCCGGGCGGCCCGGCCGCACCGGTCCTCCTCGGCCTCCCGACGATCGGGCGCTGACCGCGTCGACGGTGCGGGTGCGGCCTCAGAGCTGGGGCGGGAGCAGCGTGTCGAAGGACGCGAAGCTCTGCACGCCGGTGCCCAGCCCGCACGAGATCAGCTGCTCGAGCTGCTCCGCGGTGACGCCGTGCTCCAGGTCCGTCGACACCTCGCTGTAGACGGCCAGCTCGCCCTCCTCCTCGCGGAGGTAGAGCTTCGGCCAGATGCGCTCGCGGTTCCAGTCGTTCAGCGCCAGCGCCACGGCGCGTCGGCTGTCCACGGGCAGCTGGCGGTGCCACCGGCCGCGCACCTGGAGGATCTCCTGCTGCTCGCCGAGCAGCAGGAACCAGAAGCGCGACTCGTTCCACACGCCCGTGAGGTCGCCGTCCTCGTCCACCCGGAAGTGGTAGCCGCGGGCGGTCAGCGACGCGGCGACCCGGTCCCGGGTCAGGGGCGTCGGCCGGGCCTGGAGCGGGACGCGACGCTCCGGCGCCTCCCCGGCGGCGCGCGTCGCGAGCACCCGGGACAGCCAGCCGGGCGTGCGCGGCGCGCTCACGGCGCGACCCCCGCCGGGTCGGGGTAGAGCTCGTCGATCGCGTCGAAGAACGTGCTGGCCGTGGACAGCCCGCAGAACAGCACCTGGCTCAGCTGGGCGTCGGTCGCGCCGTGCTCCAGGTCGGTCGAGACCTCGGCGACCACCAGCACCATGCCGTTGTCCTTGACCCGGACGTAGGCCTTCGGCCAGATGCGCTCCGCGTTCCACTCGGCGCAGGCGTCGAGCACCTCCTCGAGGCGCTCGATCGCCACCTCGCGGTTCCACTGCGCGCGGACCTGCAGGATCTCGCGGGAGTCGCCGAACAGGAAGTAGTAGAACAGCCGCCCGCGCCACAGCCCGCCGAGGTCGCCCTCGTCGTCCACGAAGTAGTGGAAGTCGTTGCGCTCGAACCACTCGACGACCCGCTCGGAGGTGAGCGGCGTGGGGCGCCCGTCGTCCACCACGGTCCCGGAGGAGGACGCTGCGCGCAGCCCGCCCCGGCCGGGGTTCGACGGGACGGGGCCCGTCTCGTGGCCGGAGGCCGAGCGGTCGGGCCCGCGGCGCTGCCGACGGTTCCGGAACAGACCCATGCTGCGAACCCTACCCGCGGACGCGCGGGGCGCCAGGGCGAGGAGCCCCCGACGAGACCCGCCCGCGCGCGCCCGCAGGGTGCCGGCCGGGGGGTGCCGGGACGCCCGGGCCCTGGGCCGAACGGGTTACGCTCGATCGGCAGCACCGCTTGCGGTCCCGCTGCGACCTGCGACGATGCCGGAGCACTCCCGGCTCGACGCGCCACGGCGCCACCCACGACGACGACGAGGACGAGGACGAGATGGGCTTCTTCACCAAGCAGGACGGCGGCGCCTCCGCCGCCCCGCTCGCGCTGTCGCACGACCGGATCACCGCGGTGCTCGACTCGCGCGACATGCGCTACGCGGTGGACGACGACGGCGACATCGGCGGCTACTGGGACGGGCACCTCTTCTACTTCTTCCGGATGGGCGCCAACCAGGAGTACCTGCAGGTGCGCGGCCGCTGGAACCGCAAGGTCGGCATCGACCAGCACGCCCGCGTCGTCGACCTGGTGAACACCTGGAACGCGGAGAAGCTGTGGCCGAAGGGCTACGTGCGGTCCGAGGGCGACGTCGTGGGCGTCTACGCCGAGCACACCGTGGACTACGAGCACGGCGTCACCGACGAGCAGATCGACCTGCACCTGGCGTGCGGCATCACCACCGCGCTCAGCCTGTTCGAGAGCCTCGACGAGCAGTTCCCGGCCGAGGCGGCCGCCGCCCAGGCCGAGTACGAGAGCGAGTGACCTCGGACCGATGACGGACCCCGCCACCGGCAGGGCGTTCCAGGTCGACCTGCACGGCGTCGTCGACCTGCTCGCCCGGCACCTGTACTCCGGGCCGCGCGTCTACGTGCGCGAGCTGCTGCAGAACGGCGTCGACGCGATCACCGCGCGCCGGGCGGTCGACCCC
>DAMBCY010000348.1:0-4566 GCA_032056255.1 Cellulomonas sp.
CGCGAGCGCCGCCACGGCCCGCGCCGGAGCGTCGCGGCGCGAGCACCCCGTGGCGGGTCGGTCAGACCGGTGGGGGGATGTGGAGGCGGGTCCCGCCCCGCTCGCCGGGTTCCAGGGTGAGGGTGCCGCCGTGGGCGCGGATGCGGTCGCGGTGGCGCGCCAGGCCGTGCAGCGGCGGGTCGGGCTGCTCCAGCCCGGTGCCGTCGTCGTCCAGCGTGAGGTGCAGGACCCGGTCCCGCGGGTCCTCCCCGGGCGTGGCGTCGGCCGTGACCTGCACCGCTGCCGCGCCGTGCTTGAGCGCGTTGGTGACGGCCTCCTCGACCGCGTAGACGAGGGCGAGCCGGGTCGGGACGGGCACGGGCGCCCCGTCCCGGGTCGAGATGGCCTGCAGCCCGGGGCGCACGTCCACGGACGTCGCGATCGACGGCGGCAGCCGCGCCAGGAGCAGCCGGATGGCGTCGAACGTCCCGATGTTCGCCCCGGTGGGGAACAGGGCGTGGCTGACGGTGCGGACGTCCTGCTCGCGCAGGTCGTCCAGGTCGTCGGCCCAGCGCGACAGCTCGGCCGCCCGCTGCTCGTCGCCGGACGCGGCCAGGTCGGCGGCGAGGTGCGCCAGCGCGCCGGCGGCGATGACGAGCCGGTTCTGGATGGTGCCGTTGAGCCGGTCGGCCACCTCCCGGCGGACGCGCACCTCGTCGGCCTCGAGGGTGGCGACGGCCTGCGCGGCCCGGGCCTCCTCGGCTCTCCGGTCCACGTCGGCGCGGCGGTAGCGCACGAGCAGGTTGCCGGTCAGCAGCGCCGCGCCGATCGCCACCGCGTAGCCGAGGGCACCGACGACCCACAGCGTGAGCAGGGCTCGCGGTCCGAACGGGGTGCGGTCGACGCGGGTGAGCACGAGCACGGCCGGCACCGCCGCGAGCGACGCACCGAGCAGGACCACCAGCTCGTAGGTCGGCGGCCGCCCGGACAGCAGCGGCCGCGCGAGGCGCCAGACCACCAGGGCGACCCCGCCGCAGGCGAAGGTCGCCACCAGCACGATCACGGCGCCGGTGACCACCGGTGGCGCGAGCACGGTGCGACGGCCGTCCCAGGTCGACGGCATCCCCGCCCACACGAGCCACTGCCCGCTCACCAGCAGCGAGAACAACCCGACGTCCCCGGCCGCCAGCCGGCGGACGAACCGCCGGTCGTGCGCGGTGAGCAGGTCCTCGCCGCGCGCGGTCGTTCGCCCCGCCGGAGATGGCGCTGCTGGAGCGCAGCATCTGGGAGGACGGGTACACCCAGCCCGTCGTGTGCTACCACCTGCCCGAGGAGGACGTCTACGAGGTGGTCGACGGGTTCCACCGCTACCGCGTCATGCTCACCTCGCCGCGCATCCGCGAGCGCGAGAACGGGCTGCTGCCCGTCGCCGTGATCGACAAGGACCTGCCGCACCGGATGGCCTCCACCATCCGGCACAACCGGGCCCGCGGCACGCACAGCGTCGAGCTCGTGACCCAGATCGTCGCCGAGCTCGTGGAGGCGGGCATGAGCGACGGCTGGATCATGGAGCACGTCGGCATGGGACCCGACGAGCTGCTGCGCCTCAAGCAGGTCACCGGCATCGCCGCCCTCGTCGCCGACACCGGCTTCACCGCGAGCGACGACCCACCCGGGCGGTGACCGCCGGCGCCCCTCCCGACCCCTGCTAGCCGCTGTCGCGCGCGACGAACGCGGACGCGGCGACCGCCAGGGCCGTGACGACGTACGCGAGCGTGACGAGGCCGCCCCCGGTGGGCGTGAGCGGGCCGTCCGCGTGCCCCAGGTACAGCAGGCCGCCAGCGCGGTCGGGCAGCCAGCGGGCGTGCTCGGTGACGGCACCGAGCACGGGTGAGGCCACGAGCAGCAGGCCGAGCACGGTCACGAGCGCCGGGGTGAGCGCGCGGGCCAGCACCGCGGCCGCGTGCGCGAGGAGCGCGATCAGCACGAGGTAGAGCACCGCTCCCGCCCACCGGTGCAGGTCCCCCGCCGCCGGCCCTCGGGTCCCGGGCGGGAGTCGCGCGAGGGCCGTCGCCAGGCCGACGCCGATCGTCGCGACGGCGGTCGTCGTCGACACGACGAGCACCGCCAGGGTCTTGGCGGCCAGGGCGAGGCCGCGGGACGGCACCGCCGTGAGGGTGGTGCGGATCTGGCGTCCGGCGTACTCGTGCGCGGCGGGCAGGACGCCGACGAGCACGAGGCCGGCCTGCAGGAACGGTACGGCCCGGGCGACGACGTCGACCGCGCGCACGGCGGGCTGCTGAGCGGTGGCGGACGCCGCGAGGGCCGCGGCGAGCGCGCCCCCGGCCAGGACGGTGCCGGTCACGGCCAGGACCGCCGCGGGAAGCGTGCGCACCTTCGCCAGCTCGGCGGCGGTCACCTCGATCAGGCGCATCGCCGGGTCACGCGTCCCGCCGGGAGAACACGACCCCGGCGACCACGAGCAGGACCGCCGCCCAGCCGGCCATGACCAGCGCGCCGGGGACGGTGCCCAGCCCGCCGCCCACGGTGTCGACCCCGGTGAACAGCCGGCGGCCGGCCAGGTCCGGCAGCCAGTAGGCCAGGTCGGTGAGGGTGGTCAGCAGCAGCGGGACCGACACCACCGAGCTGTTCGGGATCAGGACCAGGAGCGGGACGGTGCCGCTGCGGGTCAGGACCGTGATCGCGAACGCGATCAGCGCGGTCAGCGTCCAGTAGGTCGCCCCGCCGAGCGAGCGCGCGACCTGGTCGCCGACCGGCACCGTCTCGGTCCCCGCCGCGCCGACGAGCACCCGGGCCACGAGCGTCGAGGCGGGGATCGAGACCGCGGCGGCGGCCACGACGGCGAGGACCACCGCCCCCGCCTTGACCGCCAGCAGCCGCGCACGGTGCGGCGCGGCCGCGAGCGTCGCGGTGATCTGACGGCCACCGCCCGTGTCGGGGCCGTTGGCGGTGTACTCGCTGCCGATCGCGACGACCCCGACGACGACGGCCCCGACCGTCCCGATCGGCATGGACGCGAAGGCCGTCTCGAACGGCGAGGTGTCGGCCAGGAGGTCCGGCCGTCCTGCCGTGATCGCCTGCCGGACGGTCACCGCGTTCAGGACGGTCAGCGCCGCCGACCCCAGGACCGAGACCGCGACGCCCGCCCGGACGGCCGGGAGCGTCGTCAGCTTGCGCAGCTCGGCCGCCAGCAGCCCCACGGGCGTGCTGCCCCGCCTCATGCGGACCGCCCCGGCCCGCCGGCGGTCAGGGCGAAGAACGCCTCCTCGAGGCCGGCGTGCCCGGCGGTGACCTCCGCGAGCGTGCCGGCGGCCACGACCCGGCCCCGGGCGATCACCACGAGGTCGTCGGCGATCCCCGCCACCTCGCTCATGAGGTGGCTGGACAGCAGCACCGTGCCGCCGTCGTCGGCGCGGCGGCGCAGCAGACCGCGCAGCCACCGGATGCCCTCGGGGTCCAGGCCGTTCGCCGGTTCGTCGAGCACCAGGGCCTCCGGCTCGCCCAGCAGCGCGGCGGCCAGCCCGAGACGCTGGCCCATGCCCAGCGAGTAGCGCCCGACCCGGACGCGGGCCGCGTCCGCGAGCCCGACCTGGTCCAGGACCTCCGGCACGCGGGAACGGGGGATGCCGTTGCTGCGGGCCACCCAGGCCAGGTGGTCCCGCGCGGTGCGCGACCGGTGCGCGCCGGACCCGTCCAGCACCGACCCGACGGTGCGCAGCGGGTCGCGCAGCGTCCGGTACGGCCGGCCGGCCACGAGCGCGCGGCCGGCGTCGGCGCGGTCCAGGCCCAGCAGCACCCGCAGGGTGGAGGACTTGCCCGCGCCGTTCGGGCCGAGGAAGGCGGTCACGCGACCGGCGCGGGCCTCGAAGCCGATCCGGTCGAGCACGACCCGGGTGCCGTGGCGTCTGACGAGCTGGTCGATCAGGAGCATGCCGGCCATCCCACCGGGCGGCCCACGACCGGCACATCACCGCACGGGCCGGACCTCGTCGCGCGACCTGCCACCGCGGTCCGTCCGACCTGGGGCCGATGTGCCGGGCCGGAGCTGCTCCTAGGCTCGACCGGGTGGAGCCGACCGATCGCCCGACCTGGCGGTCACGCGCGTGGCCGACCGCCCTCGCCGTGCTCGTCGTGCTGGTCGCCACGCTCTCGACCGTGGGCGTCGATCCCCCCGGTGCGGCGCTGGTGGCGCTGGTCGCGGCGGCGGGACTCGCGGTGGGCGTCGTCGCCTGGGCGCTCGCGCGCACCCGCCGGCAGCGACGCGCCTACGAGGACGACCTGGCCGCGTGGGTGGCCGAGCGCACCGCGCAGGCCGAGCGGCTGCGCATCGCACGCGAGCTGCACGACCTCGCCTCGCACGGACTCGGGCTCATCACGGTCCGGGCGGCCGCGGCCCGCACCGTCCCGGGTCGCGCGGGCGACGGTGAGCGCGCGACGGCCCTGGCCGACATCGAGGAGATCAGCCGCGCGGCCACGACCGAGCTGCGGCGCATGCTCGGCGTCCTGCGCGACGGCCAGGGCGACGCCCCGCTGCGGCTGCCCGAGACGCTCGCGGACGTGCCCCGG
>DAMBCY010000349.1:0-4555 GCA_032056255.1 Cellulomonas sp.
GGTTCGAGGGCACGCCGATCTC
Source organism: Cellulomonas sp. (assembly GCA_032056255.1). Lineage (GTDB taxonomy): Bacteria > Actinomycetota > Actinomycetes > Actinomycetales > Cellulomonadaceae > Cellulomonas. The sequence continues at coordinate 23 of DAMBCY010000349.1, forward strand.
CATCTCGGTGCGCGTGCGGGAGAAGCGCAAGCGGTGACGGGGGGCGGCGTGCTCGCTCGCCGGTCGCCGGTGCTCGTCCTCGGGCTGCCGCGCGACCCGGCCGGGCCGCGCCACGTCGCGGGGTTCCTCGTGGTGACCGTGCTGACGGTGCTGGTGACCCGGGGTGCGCTCGCCCTGACCGGCTTCCCGCAGCTCGGCGGCGGCGGCCTGCACGTCGCGCACGTGCTGTGGGGCGGCCTGCTGATGGCCGTCGCGCTCGTCGGCGCGCTGTCCTGGGCCGGTCCCGTGGTCCGGCCGCTCGCCGCGCTGGTCGGGGGGATCGGGTTCGGGCTGTTCGTCGACGAGATCGGCAAGTTCGTCACGTCGGACAACGACTACTTCTTCGAGCCGACGGCCTCGCTGATCTACCTGGTCGTGGTGCTGCTGGTCCTCGCGGGCGAGGCCATCCACGGCCAACGGGCCCGGGACCCGCACGAGACGCTGGCCGCCGCGGCGGACCTGGCGGTGGCCGGCATCGCAGGCGGGTTCTCGACGCGGGCGCGACGCCAGGCGCGCGAGCTCGCGGACGCGGCCGGTGACGTGCGCGGCGCCGCGGAGGTGCGCGCGCTGCTGGACGTGGTGGAGGACGACGCGCGCGAGCTGCCGGACCCCATCAGCGCCGCGTCCCGCTGGGTCGTCACGACGTCGCGCCGGGTCGTCCGGGTGCGGTGGCTGCCGCGGGTGACGGTCGCGGTCCTCGCGGTCGTGACGCTGGCCACCGTGGGTCGCGGGGTGGCGCTGATCGTCGCCGGGGCGGACCTGCCGTGGTGGGCGGAGATCGGGATGGTCGCGAGCGGCGCGGTCTCCCTGGTGTGCTCGGGCATCGGGCTGCGGCTGGTCGGCACCGACCGGGTGCGGGGCTACGAGTGGTTCCGCCGCGCCGTGCTGGTGAACCTGCTGCTCACCCAGATCGCGCTGTTCCGGGTCGACCAGTGGAGCGCGGTCACGGGCCTGGTGGTGGACCTGGTGCTGCTGGGGCTGGTCGCCGCGGAGCTGGACGTGCTGCACGGGCGCACGGGCGACGACGGCAGCGCGGCCGAGGAGACCGCGCGGGCCACCCGCACGGCGCGCTGACCCGGGTGTCTCGACGGGTGAACGCGGGACGCGCCTGAGATACAAGTGAGATACATGTAGACGCCATGCAGCGCGTCGCCCCGTCATCGCCCCCGCCCCCCGCCGCCGAGACCGCCTACCGGCACGTGAAGGACGCGCTGCTGGCCGGCCGCCTCGCCGCGGGCACCATGGTGAGCGAGGGGGACGTCGCCACCGAGCTCGCGATGAGCCGCACGCCGGTCCGCGAGGCGTTCCTCCGGCTCGCCACCGAGGGCTGGCTGCACCTGTTCCCGCGCCGCGGGGCGCTGGTCGTCCCGGTGGCGCCCGGGGAGGCCGAGGCGGTCGTGGACGCCCGGCTGCTGCTCGAGTCGCACGCCGTGGACGTCGTCGCCGGGTCGCCCGGCGCACGGCGGCGGCTGGCCGCCGAGCTGCGGGACCTGGTCGACCAGCAGCGCGCGGCCGTGGCCGCCGGGGACCTCGACGCGTACGCCCGGCTCGACGCCGCGTTCCACCTGGCCGTCGTGGCCGCCGGGGGCAACGCGCTGCTGACGGACTTCTCCGTCGCGCTGCGCGAGCGGCAGCAGCGGATGGTCGCCCTGTCCGTCGGCGCGGCGGGGGAGCGGGCGCCCGGGTTCGTCGAGGGGCACGAGCACCTCGTCGCGGCGATCGAGGCGGGGGACGCCGGCGGGTTCCGGGAGCGGCTGCGGGCGCACCTGCACGGGGCGCACCTGCCCGGAGGGCGCGGGACCGAGGCGCTGGACGGTGCGCGGTGACGGCGACGGACCTGCGGGAGGCGGCCGTCGGCCCCGCCCCCGCGACCGCGCCGGACCGGCGGACCTGGCTCCGCGTCGGGGGACTCGTGTTCGCCGTCGCCTGGGGCGGCAACGAGTTCACCCCGCTGCTCGTCATGTACCGCGAGGTCAGCCACCTGTCGGCGCTCACGGTGAACGTGCTGCTCGGCGCCTACGTGCTCGGCATCGTGCCCGCGCTGCTGGTCGGGGGACCGCTGTCGGACCGGTACGGCCGCCGCCCGCTCCTGCTGCCCGCCGCGCCGCTCGGCGTCGTCGGGTCGCTCGTCCTCGCGCTCGGTCCGGCGTCGGTGCCCGCGCTGGCCGCCGGCCGGGTGCTGTCCGGGCTCGCGCTCGGCCTGGTGATGGCCGTCGGCACCACCTGGGTCGCCGAGCTCTGCGCCGCCACCGGTGAACCGCAGGCGGGTGCGCGGCGGGCGTCCCTGTCGCTGACCGCCGGGTTCCTGCTCGGCGCCGGCCTGGCGGGCGTGCTCGCGCAGTGGGGGCCCTGGCGCACCGGCACCCCGTACCTGGTGCACGCCGTCGTCACCGTGGTCGCCGGCCTGGCGGTGCTGACCGTCCCGGAGACGCACCCGGCGCCGGCCGCCGCCGACCGCGGTCGTCTGCGCGACGACCTGCGCGTCCCGGCCGCCGGGCACCGCCGGTTCCTGCGGGTGGTGCTGCCGCTCGCGCCGTGGGTGTTCGGCGCCGTCGGCTCCGCGTACGCCGTCCTGCCCGGCCTGATGCGGGCGCACTCCGGCGGGATGCCGATCGCGTTCTCCGCGCTCCTCACCGTGGTGACCCTGGGCGTCGGGTTCGGCGTGCAGCAGCTCGCCCGGCTGGTCGACACGCGGCACAGCGCCCGGGCGTCCGTCGTCGCCCTCGCCATCCTCGTGACGGGCATGGCCCTCGCCGCCTGGGCGTCCGCGACCCTCGCGCTGCCGGTCGTGCTGCTCGCCGCCGCCGTCCTCGGCGCGGGCTACGGGCTGGCGCTGGTCGCCGGGCTCTCCGAGGTGCAGCGGATCGCCACACCCGCCGACCTCGCGGGCCTCACCGCGGTGTACTACTCGGCGGCGTACCTCGGGTTCTTCGTGCCGGCCGTCCTCGCGTGGCTGTCGACCCGGTGGGCGTACCCGGCGATGTTCCTCGGCGGGGCCGGAGCCGCGGCGCTGTGCCTGGTGGTGGTCGCGTGCGCGTGGCGCGCGCACCTGCCCACCGGTGACCGGGAGCGCCCGCGGCCGACATCGGCACCGGTCCGGATACGGTAGAGTTGCCGAGGCTCCTGCGGGGGCCACCGAGGTCCTCGCGAGGACCATCGGGCTGTGGCGCAGCTTGGTAGCGCACTTGACTGGGGGTCAAGGGGTCGCAGGTTCAAATCCTGTCAGCCCGACGGAGAAGCCCTGGTGAGAAGCGATTCTCATCAGGGCTTCGTCGTGTCGGTCGACGAGTTCTCGTCGGCCCCGCCTCTCGCACCGCGAGCGGTGCCGACCGCCTTCAGCGGTTCCGTCCTCGCGCCGCCCGTGGATCAGGCAGCGGGACGCCGGCGTCGGCCGCGATGACCACCATGTCCCTGTCGGACCCTGCTCGTCGTGACGATCGCGTCGCCGGTCACGTCGATCAGGTCGACGGTGAGAGCAGCGGAGGGCGGTTCAGCGGCGCTGCGTGGGTCGGGCGCGGAGTCCGTCGAGGAGCAGGTCGAGGAGCCGCTCGGCCCTGATCGTCCCTGCGGCTTGCCGGGCGACGGTGAAGATGCCGATGAGGCCGGCGGAGACCTCGGCTGCGGTGATGTCCGCGCGGAGGTCCCCGGCTGCGTCTCCTGCGTCGAGGATCGTGGAGATGGCGTCGAGGATCTGATCGCGTGTCTGCGCGTGGGGGAGGTCGCCGGCTTCGACCATGGTCAGCAGGGTGCTGAGCATGCCGTTCTTGGTCGCGATCCACTCGCCGTAGAGGTCCATCCAGCGTCGGAGGGCGTCTGCCGGGGCGTGGGTGGCGAGGAGCTCGCGTGCGCCGGTGGTGAGGCGGGTGACCTGGTCGCCGTACACGGCGGCGACGAGCGCTTCGCGGGTGGGGAAGTGGCGGTAGAGGGTGCCGATCCCCACGCCGGCGTCGCGGGCGATCGCCCGCATCGAGGGGTCGCCGCCGTCGCCCGCCGCCAGCGCGCGGGTGGCGACCTCGACGAGGTGGGCGCGGTTGCGGGCGGCGTCTGCTCGCGGCTGCGGGGCATCGGGGGTGGTCAAGCGGATCGCGCTCCGGTTAGAGTCGGACGGGATACGGAGCATAGTCCGCTTCGATGACCCTCGAGAGCGGAGCCGCGGGATGAGTGAACAGCGGGACGGTCGGATCGGTGCGCGGACGGGGCGGGCGGTGCTGCTCGAGTCCTTCGGCGGGCCGGAGGAGCTGACCGTGCGGGACGTGCCTGCGCCGCAGGCGGGGCCAGGAGAGATCCGGATCCGGGTCGCCGCGGTGGGGCTGAACCCGATGGACTGGGTGATGACCTCCGATGCGGAGACCGCGGCCCGGTTCGGGCTGTCGCTGCCGTGCGGCTACGGCACGGACTACGCCGGTGTGGTCGACCAGGTGGGCGAGGGCGTGACCGGGTACGCGGCAGGTGACCGGGTGTACGGGACGGCGCTCTCGCGTTCTCTGGCCGACT
>DAMBCY010000350.1:0-359 GCA_032056255.1 Cellulomonas sp.
CAGCGCGTCGTCGGCGGTGGTCGACGGGTCCGCGAGCACGCGCGTGCCCCGGTGCAGCTCGGGGTCGGACCCGACGGCGACGTCGACCGGATCGCCGGACGTGTCGAGCGCCACCCCGTCGGCGTACAGCGGCACGTAGGCGTCGCGCGGTCCCGCCGCGCCCCACGCCACCAGGACCGTCGCGACGACGCCGAGGGCGACGGCAGAGGTCAGGGGGTGTGCGGGCATGCGAGGCAGGGTAGTCGTCCCCGGGGCGACGGGTGCCGGGGCGGCCGTCGCGGCGCGGGCGGTCCCCCGGCGGGGGCCGTCCGCCGGGAGCGAGGGACCTTGCACTCGCCGGGGTCGAGTGCTAACCATGG
>DAMBCY010000350.1:369-4531 GCA_032056255.1 Cellulomonas sp.
AGCACTCTCGGGTCGAGAGTGACAGAATGAGGTACCAGGCCGACCCGGTGAGGTCCGCTGCGGCGACGGGACATGACCGTCGGCGCGGCGTGGCCGTCCGTCGCGGGCACCGACCGGCCGAACCACGAGCCACAGTGAAGGATCGATAGCCCCATGGCCAAGATCATTGCCTTCAACGAGGAGGCCCGCCGCGGCATCGAGCGGGGTCTGAACGTCCTCGCCGACACCGTCAAGGTCACCCTGGGCCCCAAGGGCCGCAACGTCGTCCTGGACAAGAAGTGGGGCGCCCCCACGATCACCAACGACGGCGTCTCCATCGCCAAGGAGATCGACCTCGAGGACCCGTACGAGAAGATCGGTGCGGAGCTCGTCAAGGAGGTCGCCAAGAAGACCGACGACGTCGCGGGCGACGGCACCACCACCGCCACCGTCCTGGCCCAGGCGCTCGTGCGCGAGGGCCTGCGCAACGTCGCGGCCGGCGCCAACCCGATCGCCCTGAAGAAGGGCATCGAGCAGGCCGTCGAGGCCGTCACCGCCGAGCTCCTCGCCCAGGCGAAGGAGATCGAGACCAAGGAGGAGATCGCCGCCACCGCGTCCATCTCCGCCGGTGACACCGCGATCGGCGAGCTCATCGCCGAGGCGCTGGACAAGGTCGGCAAGGAGGGCGTCATCACGGTCGAGGAGTCCAACGCCCTCGGCCTGGAGCTCGAGCTCACGGAGGGCATGCGCTTCGACAAGGGCTTCCTGTCGGCGTACTTCGTGACCGACCCGGAGCGTCAGGAGGCCGTCCTCGAGGACGCGTACGTCCTGCTCGTCGAGTCGAAGATCTCGAACGTCAAGGACCTGCTGCCCCTGCTGGAGAAGGTCATCCAGTCCGGCAAGCCGCTGTTCATCGTCGCCGAGGACGTCGAGGGCGAGGCCCTGGCCACGCTCGTCGTCAACAAGATCCGCGGCACCTTCAAGTCGGTCTCCGTCAAGGCCCCCGGCTTCGGCGACCGCCGCAAGGCGATGCTGCAGGACATGGCCATCCTCACCGGCGGCCAGGTCGTCTCCGAGACCGTCGGCCTCAAGCTCGACACCGTGGGCCTCGAGGTCCTCGGCCAGGCGCGCAAGGTCGTCGTCACCAAGGACGAGACCACGATCGTCGAGGGTGCCGGCGACGCCGACCAGATCGCCGGTCGCGTGAACCAGATCCGCGCCGAGATCGAGAACTCGGACTCGGACTACGACCGCGAGAAGCTCCAGGAGCGCCTCGCGAAGCTGGCCGGCGGCGTGGCCGTCATCAAGGCCGGCGCGGCGACCGAGGTCGAGCTCAAGGAGCGCAAGCACCGCATCGAGGACGCCGTGCGCAACGCCAAGGCGGCCGTCGAGGAGGGCATCGTCGCCGGTGGTGGCGTGGCGCTCATCCAGGCCGGCAAGACGGCGTTCGAGAAGCTCTCGCTCGAGGGCGACGAGGCGACCGGTGCCAACATCGTCAAGGTGGCCATCGACGCCCCGCTCAAGCAGATCGCGGTCAACGCGGGCCTCGAGGGCGGCGTCGTGGCGGAGAAGGTGCGCAACCTCCCCGCCGGCCAGGGCCTCAACGCCGCGACCGGCGTGTACGAGGACCTGCTGGCTGCGGGCGTCAACGACCCGGTCAAGGTCACGCGCTCCGCGCTGCAGAACGCGGCGTCCATCGCGGCGCTGTTCCTCACCACCGAGGCGGTCGTCGCCGACAAGCCCGAGAAGGCGGCCCCGGCCGCTCCGGGTGGCGACGGCGGCATGGGCGGCATGGACTTCTGATCCACGCCGCGCGCGGGCGCTGAGCCGCCCGCGCCGCACGCGACGGGCCGGTCGCTCCCGCACGGGAGCGGCCGGCCCGTCCGCGTGACCGGACCCCCTGACCGCCCCTCCGGCGCCGAGTGGGCAGCAGGGGCGGGCAGGGGCGCGCGAGTCAGCCGGCTCGGTGCGGGTGGCGGGCGTGGGCCGGGACGCGCAGGCCCGACGCGCGCAGGCGGCGGATCAGCTCGCCCGCGGAGACCGGGACGGCACCGAGCGCGACGAGGTCCGCGTGCCGCTCGTCGGGGACGTCGTAGTGGTCCAGGTCGAACGCGCGCCCGGGGAGTCCCGCGCGGGAGGCGAACGCGTGCAGCTCGTCGAGGGAGGTGTCGCTGACCAGGTGCGACCAGGTGCGGCCGTGCCGCGGCCAGAGCGGCGGGTCGACGAGGACCGTCACGCCCCGGCGCCGTGCCGCAGCGGCTGGGGCCGGTCCGCCGGGGCCGCGTCGTCCGTGGTGGGCCCGGTGCCGTCCGCCGGGGCCACCACGTCGAGCTCCGCGAGGACCTTGTCGAGCTTGTGCAGCTCCGCACCGAGGTTCTGCCGGGCGGGCTCCTCCCACGCGGCGCCCAGGGGGCTGACGAACAGGCTCGGGCGGCCGAGCAGCTTGCGGATGATGCGCTGCCGCGCCCGGATGTAGTCGGGCATCGGGATGTCCGCGTACTCCTCGCGGACGTCGTGCAGGTACGCCTTGTAGCGCTGCGGCTCCGCCGCCAGCATCGCCAGGTCCGCGTCGCAGAGCACCGCGCAGTCGAAGTCGCTCGGGTCCGCGGCGTGCCGGACCAGGGCGATCACGAGCTGGTGCACGCGGTCGACGCTCGCGGCGGGCAGCCCCAGCGCGGTGAGCTGCTCGCGGGCCAGGCGGGCGGACGCGACCTCGTCCTCGCCGCCGCGGTTGGCGTAGGTGGCGGGGTGCGCGGCGTCGAAGATCGCGCCGTGGTACCAGGCGGCCAGCCGGACCAGGTCCGGCTCGTGGGTCTCCTCGGCGAGCTCGTCGACCCGCGCCAGCACGTCGGTCAGGTGCCGGAGGTTGTGGTAGGCCCGACCGGGGCCCGTCCACCGCTCGATGAGGTCGGCGCCCACCTCCCGGACCTGCTCGACGGGTGCGGTGGCACCGGCACCCTGGGAGCTCCGGGTGAACGCGGACAACAACCACTGCGGCGCGTCGTAGACGCCCATGGAACAGCCTCACTGCGACAGACGACCCTGCTCGGACGCGCCATGGTAGCCCCATGCCCGGACCGTTGCGCCCGGAGGTCCGCTCAGGCCGCCGGGTGATCCTCCGCCCCGGCGTCCGGCGCGTGATCACGCGCCGGGAGGGCCACGCGGACGGTCGCGCCGCCGCCGGGGGTCTGCGTGATCGCGACCTCGCCGTGGTGCGCCTCGACGATCGCGGCGACGATCGCCATGCCCAGGCCCGCGCCGCCGCCGGAGCCGTTGCCCTCGCGGGTGCGCGACGGGTCGACCCGGTAGAACCGCTCGAACACGCGGCGGGCGTGCTCCGGCGCGATGCCGGGGCCGTGGTCGCGGACCTCGACGACCACGCGGTCGCCGACCCGTCCGACGGCCAGCTCCGCGGGGGTGCCGGCGGGGGTGTGCCGCGCGACGTTGCCGACGAGGTTGGCCAGCACCTGGCGCAGCCGTGGCTCGTCGCCGGCGACGACGGTGCCACCCGGGCCGCCGCCGTCCAGCGAGCCGACGTGCACCGCACGCGTCGGGTCGATCGCCCGCAGGTCGTGCGCGGCGTCGGTGGCGAGCACGGCGAGGTCGACGGGCTCGGCGCGGTCCGGGCGGTTCGCGTCCAGGCGGGCCAGCGCCAGCAGGTCCTCGACGAGCCCGCCCATCCGGGTCGCGGACTGCTCGATGCGCCGCAGGGTGTCGTCGACCTGGTCCTTCCGGGTCAGCGCGCCCATCCGGTACAGCTCGCCGTACCCGCGGATCGCGGCCAGCGGGGTGCGCAGCTCGTGCGAGGCGTCCGCGACGAACCGGCGCATCCGCTCCTCGGACCGGGTGCGCTCGTCGAACGCGACCTCGATCTGGCTGAGCATGGTGTTGAGCGCGGCGCCGAGCCGGCCGACCTCGGTGGTCTCGGGGGCGGGTGGGACGCGCTCGGACAGGTCGCCGGCGGCGATGCGGGCGGCGGTGGCCTCGATCTCGCGCAGGCCGCGCAGCGAGCGGCGCACGGCCCAGATGCTGACGACGCCGCCGATGATGACGATCGCCAGTGCGGACGACCAGAGCAGCAGGGCGACCTGGCGCACGGTGTCCTGCACGTCGGCGAGCGGTTCGGCGTAGAGGAGGTACCCGGCCACCACGCTCTCCCCGGTGGACAGGGAGGTCACCTTGA
>DAMBCY010000351.1:0-4498 GCA_032056255.1 Cellulomonas sp.
CTGTCCTGGACCGACGCCGAGCAGACGCAGGCCATCGACCGGATCCACCGCATCGGCCAGGACGAGCCCGTCACCGCGTGGCGGATCATCGCCGCGCAGACCATCGACTCCCGGATCGCCGCGCTCATCGACAGCAAGTCCGGGCTCGCGGCCCGGGCGCTGGACGGGGCGGCGGAGGAGGACGGGACGTCCTCGTCGGACGTGCAGCTCGAGGCGCTGGTGGGGCTGCTCACCGACGCGCTCGCGGGGGAGGAGGTGGGCTGAGGGTCGGTGGTCGTCCGGGCACCAGGAGGCCCGACGGGAGCACCGGATCCGCCGCGGGGTGCGTGCCGGGCACCGCGGCCGCGGTATCCGTTCGCCCGGCCGCGGGCGCGCACCGTACGGTCGTGCGCGTGCCCCCGACGCTCGCCGACCTCCGGACCGAGGTCAGCTCCCGGTTCGCCGGCCTCGCCCTGCCCGCGTGGCCCCGCCCGCGTCCCGAGGGCGCCGAGCCGCGGCCCGAGGAGTACTCCCGTCTCACCGACCCGGGCCGGTACCGGGTCGTGCACGCCCGCGCCCGCGTCTGGGCGGACGTGCTGGCGGAGCGGGTCGGCGCGCGGCTGGAGCAGCTGACCCCGCCGGAGCCGGACGCCGCGGGCCGGCGGGCGTTCGACCGCGGCCTGCGGGTCACCTCCCCGCTGCCCGGCCGGCTGCCGCTGGTGCTGCTGGAGCGGGACGTGCGCTCCTCCCCGGACGACGCGGCGCTCGCCGTCCTGGACACCGGCGTCTCCCGGGCGGACGTGGTGCTGGACTCGCAGCCGGACTGCGGGTGCGACGCGTGCGACGACGGCTCGGTGGACCTGCTCGGCGCGGTCGACGACACGATCGCATCGGTCGTCGGCGGGCCGCACGTCGTGCTGCGCGGGCCCTGGGGGTCCGCGTCCTGGTACCCGGACGGCGGACGGGGGTCCTTCGTCGACCACGCGGCGCCGGACCGGGTGGACTTCCGGGACCTGATGGACCGGTGCCGTCGGCTCGCCGCGGGCGAGGACGTGCCGCTGCCGGACGGGACCGAGGCGCTGGTCGGGGCGTCGTGGCTGGACCGGGGCGCCAGCAGGCATCCAGAGGTCCGGCGATGACCACCGTGGCGGACCTCTGCGCGCAGGTCGCCGCGCGGTACGACCGGCTCGGGCTGCCGTCCTGGCCGGACCCGCGCCCCGCCGGGGCCTCACCCCGCGACGAGGAGTACTCGCGCGTCTCGGACCCGGGGCGGTACCGGATCGCGCCGGCCCGGGCGCGGGTGTGGGCGGACGTGCTCGCGGCGTCGCTGGGGGCCAGGGTCGAGGAGGTGGCGCCGCTGCCTGCCGCACCCGGGGGCGACGGGCGCACGGACGTCGGGGGTCTGCGGGTGACGTCGCCGGTACCGGGGACGCTGCCGCTGCTGCTGCTCGACCGGTCGGTGCCGGGGGAGGGCGACGACGAGCCCATGCCGCTGGTGCAGGTCGCCCTCGACCGGCCGGAGGTGACCGTCGGTCAGGCACCCGCGTGCGGCTGCGACGCCTGCGACTCCGGGTCGGTCGAGCTGCTGGAGCAGGTGGACAGGATCCTGACCGCGGTCGTCACCGGCCCGTCCGTCGTCCTCCGGCACGCGCGCTGGGAGGCGACCTGGAACCCGAGCGGGTCCGGTGTCAGCCGCCTCGGTCGTGGCCGCGTCCCCGACCTCCGGACGGTGGGCGGCTGGTCCCAGGCGCTCGCGGCCGGGGAACAGGTGCGGCTGCCGCGGGGGACGCAGGTGCTGCTCGCCGGACCGTGGCTGGCGGCGTCGGGCCCGCCGGCCGCGTCCTGACGAGGCCCGCCGACCGGCCGACCGGCCGGGCTGGCCGCCGCCGGTGCACCGGGAGCTCGTGCCGCCCCCTCGCGCTCGGCCGCTCGGGTCAGTCCGTGGTGCCCCGGAGCCGCAGGACCGACCAGGACACCGCGGGCAGCTCGACGACGAGCACCCCGTCCTCGACCCGGGCCGACGGGTTGGTCCGTGGCAGCACGGTCGTCGCGTCGTCCTTCGTCGCCCGCCAGTGCACGTCGTCGTGCGCGTACGACAGCGCCTCGACCAGCTCGACCGTGCGGACACCGCGCAGCTCGACCCGCAGCGTCGTCGGGCCGTCGGTCGCGCGGTTCACCGCGAACACCGCGATCTCGCCGGACGCCGGGTCGTGCGTCGCGACCGCGTCCACCAGCGACGACGACCCGAACCGCGCGTTCTCGTACGTCGGCGCGTCCACGGCGACCCGCAGCACCTCGCCCGTCGCGTACCGCGACGTCAGCGCGAACGGGTGGAACGTCGTCTGCCGCCAGGCGGGGCCGCCGGGCTCGGTCATGATCGGCGCGAGCGCGTTCACCAGCTGCGCCTGGCTCGCCGAGTGCACCCGGTCCGAGTTCCGCAGCAGGGAGATGAGCAGGTTCCCCACGACCACCGCGTCGGCGACGGTGTAGACGTCCTCCTCCAGGCGCGGCGCGACCGGCCAGTCCTCGCCCTTCGGGAGCTTGGACTCGTCCTCGTGGTACCAGACGTTCCACTCGTCGAACGAGATGTTGATCCGCTTCGCCGTCTTCCGCGCGGCGCCCACCGCGTCCGCCGTCGCCGCGACCGTCGCCACGAAGTGGTCCATGTCCTGCGCCGAGGCCAGGAACGAGCCGAGGTCGCCGTCCTGCTCGCGGTAGTACGCGTGCGCCGAGACGAGGTCGACCTGGTCGTAGCACTCCTCGAGCACCTCCCGCTCCCAGGTGCCGAACGTCGGCATGCCGGAGGACGACGACCCGCAGGCCACCAGCGTGAGGTCCGGGTCGATCTGCCGCATGCCGCGGGCGGTCTCGGCGGCCAGCCGGCCGTACTCGCGGGCGGTCTTGTGGCCGAGCTGCCACGGGCCGTCCATCTCGTTGCCGAGGCACCAGAACGCGATGCCGAACGGCTCGTCGGCCCCGTTGGCCCGGCGCTGCTCGGCCCGGGCGGTGCCGCGGCGCTGGTTCGCGTACTCCAGCAGCTCGATCGCCTCGGCCAGGCCGCGGGTGCCGAGGTTGACGGCCATCATCGGCTCGACGCCGGCGGCCCTGGTCCACGCCATGAACTCGTGCAGGCCGAACGCGTTGGTCTCGGTCGAGTGCCAGGCGAGGTCGAGCCGCTCCGGGCGGTCCTCGACCGGGCCGACCCCGTCCTCCCAGTCGTAGCCGGAGACGAAGTTGCCGCCGGGGTAGCGCACGGTCGAGACGCCCATCTCGCGGGCGAGCTCGAGCACGTCGCCCCGGAACCCGTCGGCGTCCGCGGTGGGGTGCCCGGGCTCGTAGATGCCCGTGTAGACGCACCGACCCAGGTGCTCGACGAACGTGCCGAAGGTGCCGCGGCGGACCGGGGCGACCGTGAAGGCGGGGTCGATGACGACGGTGGCGGAGTGCATGGAGAGGACCCTTCGTCGAGATGCGTTCAGCGTTGAACTACGGCGGCACCCGCGACTATAGTCCATCGTTGAACTAGCCCGGCCACCCGGGCGCACAGGCAGGCGACGAGGCCGATCGCGGGCACGCTGCGGCGGCGGGTCGCGCCGCCGCGACCACCCGACGAGGAGTGCCCGTGACCGACCACGTCACCGTCCGCCCGCCCACCGGTGTCGTCCCCGCGCGGTTCCGGCCGCCGGCGGGCGCGTCCGACGCCCGCACCGTGAGCCTGGACGGCCCCTGGCGGTTCCGGCTGCACCCGACCGCGCGCACCGGCGCCGACCCGGGGGACCCGGGCGACGACTGGGACACCGTCGCCGTCCCGGGGCACTGGCAGCTCGCGCAGGCGCCCGACGCGTGGCCGTACGGGACGCCCGCGTACAGCAACAAGCTGTTCCCGTTCCCGATCGACCCGCCCTTCGTGCCGGACGCGAACCCCACCGGCGAGTACCGCCGCACGGTCGAGCTCCCCGAGGACTGGCCGGTCGGCGGCCGCACCGTCCTGCGGTTCGAGGGCGTCGACTCGTGGTTCGAGGTCGCCGTGAACGGCACGGTCGTCGCCACGTCGCACGGGTCCCGCCTGCCGACGGAGATCGACCTGACCGACGCGCTGCGGCCCGGGCAGAACCTGCTGGCCGTGCGGGTCACCCAGTGGTCGGCGTTCTCGTACGTCGAGGACCAGGACCAGTGGTGGCTGTCGGGCATCTTCCGCAGCGTGACGCTGGAGCACCGCCCGGCCGCCGGGATCGGGCACGTCGGCATCACGGCCGGCTACGACCACGTGACCGGCACCGGCACGCTGCGCGTCGACGTCGAGGACGCCGCCCCCGGCACCCGCGTCACCGTCCCGGAGCTGGGCCTCGACCTGGCCCCGGGGGAGACGGCCACCGCCGCGGTCGACCCGTGGAGCGCCGAGCGCCCGCGGCTCTACGCGGTCGTCGTCGCGGCCCCCGGCGAGCGCGTGACCCTGCACGCCGGGTTCCGCACCGTCGCGATCGAGGACGGCGTCTTCCTGGTCAACGGTGCCCCGGTG
>DAMBCY010000352.1:0-4487 GCA_032056255.1 Cellulomonas sp.
CACCGGCCTGCTGCGGGCGACCGGGGCGCTCGTCGTGGTCGCGGTCGTCGTCCTGCTGCTCCCGGACCCGGTGCTCGCCCGCGCGCGCCTGGCCGTGCACCGGTCCCGCCGGGCGCTCGGCGTGGCGTCCGGCGCGGTGGTGGTCGTCCTCGGGGTCGTCCTGGCGTCCCGGCCGCTGTGGTGGCAGGGGCACCACTTCGACCCGGACAGCGGCCTCGGCTACGCGGTCACCGTGCTGCAGGCGGCGGCCGGGCAGCCGCTCGACGGCTCGCGGACCTACGACGAGCAGACCCTGGCGTGGGTGTCCTGGTACCTCGGCGTCCCCGCGGTCGTGCTCGGGTTCGCCGGGCTCGCCGTGCTCGCCCACCGGGCCGTCGCCCGGCGCGACCCGGCGGCGACGCTGCTCGTGGCGGTCGTCGGGGTGGCGGCGGTGTTCCCGCTGGTGCGGGTGAGCATCACGCCGGACCAGGTCTGGGCGGTGCGGCGGCTGCTCCCCGCGACGTTCCCGGGGCTGCTCGTGGCGGCGACGTGCGCGCTGGCGGCGCTGTCCCGTCGTGCCGGGACCGCGGGTGCGGGAAGCTGGCGGTACGGGTCGGGCGAGCGCGGCCGGTCGCGGCGGGGGTGGCGTCCGCGGCCCGGCCTGCCCACCGTGCGGGCCGTCGCCGCCGGGGTGCTCGCGTCCGCCGTGGTGGTCTTCCCGCTCACCACCTGGGGGTCGGTCGCGGGCGTCGTCGAGCTCTCCGGCCGCGCGACCCAGGCGCACGCGGTCTGCGACGAGCTGGACCGCCTGGGCGTCCGGCGGGTGGTGTGGACGCACTCCAGCCCGTTCCGCTACCTCGCGACGCTGCGGGTGCTGTGCGACGTCGAGGTGGTCGAGGTGCTGACGCCCCCGGGTGCGGCGGACCTCGCGGCGCTGCGGGCGGCGTGGGGCGGCGAGCCCGTGGCGGCGCTGAGCTTCGACGCGACCGACTACCCCTGGACCGCCGCCCCGACCGCCGCGGTCGGCGGGACGGCGTCGCGGACGCTCGGGCGCACGCTCGTCGGGGCTCCCACCACCGTGGACACGACGTGGAGCGAGGTCTGGGTGGGGATGGTGCAGGAGGACGGGACGGTGCGGCCGGTGACGCCCGGGCCGTGAGGCGCGCGCGAGCGGGCTCAGAGCCGCGCGGTGACCCGTTCGGTCTCGGCGATCCGCTCGGACCTCGCGGCCGCGTCGGCCGCGGCGGCGCCGTCGGGGTGCAGCGCGACCACGGACCCGCCGCCGGCCAGCACCCCGAGGACCGTGAGCACGGTGCCCGAGGTGGCGGCGCGGTCGTCCCCGGCCGTCAGCAGGACGCGGGAACCCGGGGGCACCGGCGCCGCGACCTCGGCGGCCGCGACCAGCCCGGCGTGGAGCACCGTCGCCGGGGCAGCGGTGTCCAGCGCGGGCAGGGCCGGGTCGGGGTCGGGCGCCCAGCCGATCACGTCGCCGTAGGTCATCACCGACTGCGCGGCGTCGAGCGCACCGGCGGGCAGGTCGCCGTCGAACCGGCGCGCCAGCGCCGGCAGCGCCACCGCGACGACCCCCGCGCCGCGCGGCAGGTCGAGCGCCGCGGGCCGGTCGGTGACGACCACGTCCGCGACCGGGGTCGTCCCGGTGCCGGCCGGGTCGAGGACGACGGTCGCCCCGACCCGCCACGCGGCGAACGCCCACAGCACGGTGCGCCAGTGCGGCGGCAGGTCCAGCAGGACGCGGGTGCCGGGGCCGGCGTCCAGCTCCTCGACGAGCAGGTTGGTGGTCTTGCTCACCCAGTTGTCGAGCACCGCCCCGGACAGCTCGACGCGCTCGCCGCCCGCCCCGTACCAGGTCAGCCGCGGGCGTCCCGGTGCGGTGACCAGGCCGGACAGCACCTCGGCGACGGAGGCGGGGCGGCGGGCGGCGACGGGGGGCGGGGGAGGGGTCACGGGCGGAAGCCTAGGCCGAGCGGCGCGACGAGGACCGGACATATCGCCCCCGCGGGGGTTCACTAGCACTCTTCCGCTTGACTACGCCGAACGACACGCGTGTAATTCCCCTGAACGGGTCGCCGCCGTGCACCCAGCCGCACACGATCACGAGCACGACGGGGGAGGCACACATGTGGAGTCTGCTCGACGACGAGGGACCCTTCCCGTCCGAGGCGAACGGGCCGCGGCCCGAGTCCGGGATGGCGAACGTCCTGCCGCTGTTCGGCACGCCCGAGGACGACGGCATCATGGGCTGGCAGGAGCGCGCGCTCTGCGCCCAGACGGACCCGGAGGCGTTCTTCCCCGAGAAGGGCGGCTCGACCCGTGAGGCCAAGAAGGTCTGCTCCGGCTGCGAGGTCCGGGGCGAGTGCCTCGAGTACGCGCTGGCCAACGACGAGCGCTTCGGCATCTGGGGCGGTCTGTCCGAGCGGGAGCGCCGCAAGCTCAAGCGGCGTGTGGTCTGACGAGCGCCCTGCGGGGCGCCTGACGTCGTGACCGACCAGATCCAGCGGCCGCCCGGCTCCCCGGTGCCCGCGACCGGCACCGTCCCGGCCGTGGCCCCCGTCACCGCCGTCGTCGTGGCGCGCGGTGCCACCGGCTTCCTGCCCACCACCCTGCGGGCGCTCGCGGCGCAGACCCGCGCCCCTGCCCGCGTCCTGCTGGTCGACGTCGGTGACCGCCCGGACCCGGCGCTCGCGGAGGTCGTCCGGGCCGCGGGCCTGCCCGCGGGCACCACCACGCTGCTCACCGCCCCCGGAGCCCGCACCTACGGCGACGCGGTCCGGGCGGCGCTCGGACCGGACGCGTCCGCCGCCCCGGGCGGTACCCGGTGGCTCTGGCTGCTGCACGACGACTCCGCCCCGGACCCGGCCGCGCTCGCCGAGCTCGTCCGCGCCGTCGAGGCGGCGCCGTCCGTCGGCGTCGCGGGCGTCAAGCAGCGCACCTGGACGGCGCCCGCGCGGCTGCTCGAGGTCGGCGTGCGCACCTCGCGCTCCGGCCGGCGCATGACCGACGTGGAGCCGGGCGAGGTCGACCAGGGCCAGCACGACGGGCGCGACGACGTGCTCGGCGTCGGCCTGGTCGCCGCCCTCGTCCGCCGGGACGTCTGGCAGCAGCTCGGCGGCACCGACCCGGCGCTCGGCCCGTTCGGCGACGGGATCGACCTGTGCCGGCGCGCCCGGCTCGCGGGGCACCGCGTGGTCGTCGTGCCCACCGCCGTGGTGCGGCACGCCCAGGCCGGCTACCACGGGCTCCGGGGCGCGCACGTCGACGACCCGGACGTCGCGGCCGTCGTCGACCTGGATGCGGACGGCGAGCCCGACGGCGCCGACCCGCGGCGGTCCTACGCCGCCCGGCGGACCGCCCTGCTGCACCAGCGCCTCACCTGGGCGCCGCTGCCGCTGGTCCCGCTCGTGGCGGCCATGGCCGTGCTCGCCGGGATCGTCCGGGTGCTGGTCCGGATCGCCACCAAGGAGCCGGTGCTCGCCGCGGCCGAGGTCGCCGCGCCGCTGCGGGCGCTCGGGCGCCCGGCCGCCGTGGCCCGTGCCCGCGCGCAGGCCCGTCGCACCCGCCGGCTGCCCCGCCGCACGCTCCGCCCGCTGCAGGCCGACTGGCGCACCGTCTGGCGGCAGTGGCAGGACCGCCGGCTGACCCGTGCCGAGGCGCGCCGGGTCGTCCGCGCCCCGTCCGAGCTCGAGCTGCGCGAGCTCGCCGCCCTGGCCCTGCGCCGGCGCGGCACGCTCGCCGCGGTCGCCGTGCTGCTGGTGCTGGTCACCGCGGCGGCCCTCGGCCCGCTCGTGCTCGGGGTGCTCGGCGGCGGCACGCTCGTCGGCGGCGCCCTCGTGCCCGCCGCGTCCCGGCTCGGCGACCTCTGGGACGCCGTCACCAGCGGCTGGGTCGGCGGTGGCCTGGGCGCGGGCGGACCCGCCGACGCCCTGCTCGGCGCCCTGCTGCCCGGGACCGCGCTCGCCGGTGGCAGCCTCGGCACCGCGCTGGCGGTGCTGCTGCTCGGCTCGGTCGTGCTCGCCGGGCTCGGCGCGTGGTTCGCCGCCGGTGCGGCCACCCGCTCGGTCGGCGTGCGCGCGTGGGCCGCGGTCGTCTGGGCCGCGCTGCCGAGCCTGCTGCTCGCCGCGGGTCAGGGGCGCGCCGGGGCCGTGCTCGTGCACGTCGCCCTGCCCTGGCTGGCGCTCGCCCTGGCCCGCGCCGTGGGCGCGCAGCAGACGGACGTGGTCCTGTCGGGGGTGCTGACCGCCGCGCGGGACGAGGAGCGGACCGGGCCGCGGGACCCCGCGGTCGAGGAGTGGCCCGACCCCGAGGCGTGGGCGCGGGCCGGGCAGGGGCACCGGGCGCGCGGCCGGAGACGGCGCGGGCCGGACGAGGAGGGCGTGCCGGAGGACGAAGGCACGCCGGAGGACGAGCGCACGCCGGAGGACGAGCGCACGCCGGACGACGACGGCACACCGGACGAGCCCACGCCGGACGCGGCGGCGCCGGTGCCGGGG
>DAMBCY010000353.1:0-4473 GCA_032056255.1 Cellulomonas sp.
GCGGCGCGGGGGCCGTGGGCGATCAGCAGGGACTCGAACGCGTCGAGCAGCCGGTCGCGGGTCGCAGACATGGGCACGACCGTACCGACCTCGACGCTATACCGTCCAGACGGTACAGTAGCGCCGTCCCCGATCCCGAACGAGGTCTCTGCCATGTCCGCCCCGGTCACCACCGGTCACGTCCTGCCCGCCCACGCCACCACGACGCCGATGCACCGCGGCCGTCCGCTGCGCCCCTGGGCGGTCCTGGTCGTCCTCATGCTCCCCGTGCTGCTCATCTCGGTGGACAACACGGTGCTGTCCTTCGCGCTGCCGTCCATCACGGCCGCGCTGGGGGCGTCCGGCTCGGAGCTGCTCTGGATCGTCGACGCCTACCCGCTGATGCTCGCGGGCCTGCTGGTGCCGATGGGCAGCCTCGGGGACCGCATCGGCCGGCGGCGGCTGCTGCTGGTCGGGGCGACCGGGTTCGCCGCCGTCTCGCTGCTCGCGGCCTGGTCCACCACCCCCGCGATGCTCATCGCGTCCCGGGCGCTGCTCGGCGTGTTCGGCGCGACGCTCATGCCCTCGACGCTGTCGATCATCCGGAACGTGTTCCTCGACCGGTCGCAGCGCCGGCTCGCGATCGCCGTCTGGGCCTCCGGGTTCGCCGGCGGCGCGGCGCTCGGCCCGATCGTCGGCGGCGTCCTGCTCACCCACTTCTGGTGGGGCTCGGTGTTCCTGCTGAACGTGCCGGTGCTGCTGGCGCTGCTGCCGCTCGCGCTGCTGCTGGTGCCCGAGTCCCGGGACCCGGCACCGGGACCCCTGGACCCGTGGAGCATCGTCCTGTCCCTGGCCACCATGCTGCCGCTGGTGCACGCGATCATCTCCGTCGGGGAGCACGGCCTGACCGGCAGCACCGTCGCGGGCGTGCTCGTCGGCCTGGTCGCCGGCCGGCTGTTCGTCCGGCGCCAGCAGCGGCTGGCCTCGCCGATGCTCGACGTGCGGCTGTTCGCGCGGCCGACGTTCTCCGGCGCCGTCGCCGCGAACCTGCTGTCGGTGCTCGGCTTCTCCGGCCTGCTCGTCGTGGTCTCGCAGTTCCTCCAGCTCGCCGCCGGGCTCAGCCCGATGGACGCCGGCCTGGTGCTCGTGCCCGGTCTCGCGGCCTCGGTGCTGGCCGGGCTGCTCGCCGTCCGGCTGGTCCGGTACGTGCGGCCCGGGATCCTCATCGGGTCGTCGTTCCTGCTGGCCGCCGCCGGCTACGGGATCCTCACGCTGGTCGGCGACGTGCCGACGCCGGTGACGGTCGCGGTGACCTTCGTCGTCATGGGCGTCGGCGTCGGCCTGGCCGAGACGCTGACGAACGACCAGATCACCACGGCCGTCCCGCCGGAGAAGGCCGGTGCCGCGTCCGCCATCTCCGAGACGGCCTACGAGCTCGGCACGACCCTCGGCGTCGCGCTGCTCGGCTCCGTGCTGAACGCGACCTACCGGGCGCGGGTCGTCGTGCCCGACGGGCTCACGACCGAGCAGGCGCACGCCGCGGGGGAGACGCTCGGCGGCGCCGTGGGCGTGGCCGACGGGCTCGGCGCCGGGACCGGCGAGGCGCTGCTGGAGTCCGCACGGCTCGCGTTCGACGCGGGGACGCAGCACGCCGCCGCCGTCGGCGCGGCGGTCGCGGTCGGCGCGGCGGTGGTGTCGTTCGTGACCCTGCGCCGCGCGACGGCCTGACGCGCCGGTCGTCGTCCCCTCCTCGTCCGCCCGTCGAGGTCGTCAGACGTGGTCGAGGTCGTCGTTCGTGAGTGACGACCTCGACCGGACGTGACGACCTCGACCGGACATGACGACCTCGACCGGACATGACGACCTCGGCAGGGCGGCTGAGCGGGCGCCGCGGCGCGCGGGGCGGTCACTCCGCGCCGGCGCGGACCCGGTCCAGCAGCAGCAGCGCGATGTCGGTGACCTCCGGGACGCCCACCGTCCCGCGGTCGACGCCCGCAGCGCCGGCCGCACCCGCACTCGCCGGGGACGCCGCCGCGACCCCGTCCGTCAGCATCACCGTGCAGTAGGGGCACGCCGTCGCGATCACCTCCGCCCCGGTGCCGATCGCCTCCTCGGCGCGGGCCGTCCCGATGCGCGTGCCGATCGACTCCTCCATCCACATCCGCGCACCGCCGGCGCCGCAGCAGAACGACCGCTCGCGGGTGCGGGGCATCTCGACGGCCTCGACGCCGGGCAGCGCGCCGAGCAGCTCGCGCGGGGGCTCGTAGACCTCGTTGTGCCGGCCGAGGTAGCAGGGGTCGTGGTACGTGACCCTCTGCGGGACGCCGTCCTCGCCGGCGCGGTCGACCGGTCGCAGCCGCCCCTCGCCGACCAGGCGGTTGAGGAGCTCGGAGTGGTGCACGACGTCGTACCGGCCCCCGAGCTGCGGGTACTCGCGCGCCAGGGTGTTGAAGCAGTGCGCGCAGGTCACGACGACGGCCCGCGCCCCCGCGGCGGTCAGGGTCTCGACGTTCGCGGAGGCGAGCATCTGGTAGAGCACCTCGTTGCCGGCGCGGCGGGCCGGGTCGCCGGTGCAGCCCTCGCCGTCGCCCAGCACCGCGAACGACACCCCGGCGGTGTGCAGCAGCTCCGCGACGGCGCGGGTGGTGCGCTTCGCCTTCTCCTCGTACGCCCCGGCGCAGCCGACCCAGAACAGGTAGTCGACCTCGGCGGCCGAGTCGACGTCGGCGCCGATCACGGGGACGTCGAACGGCAGCCCCTTCGCCCAGTCGAGCCGCTGCCGGGCGGGCAGGCCCCACGGGTTGCCGCGCCGCTCGAGCTTGGTGAACGTGCCGCCGAGCTCGGCGGGGAACGCCGACTCCATCAGCGTCTGGTAGCGCCGGATGTCGACGATGGTGTCGACGTGCTCGATGTCGACGGGGCACTGCTGGACGCACGCGCCGCAGGTGGTGCAGGCCCACAGCGCGTCGGCGTCGACGATCCCGGAGGCGACGAGGTCCACGTCCACGTGCCCCGACCCGGCCGCGGTGTCCCCGGCGCGCGCCGCCTGCAGGTACGGGGCGGTGGCCGCGGCGTGGTCGCGCAGCGCGAGGGTCAGCAGCTTCGGGGACAGCGGCTTGCCGGTCGCCCACGCGGGGCACTGCTCCTGGCAGCGGCCGCACTCGGTGCAGGTGGTGACGTCCAGCAGCTGCTTCCACGTGAGGTCCTCGACGGCGCGGACGCCGAGGCGGGCGTCCTCGGGCAGGTCCTCGAGGGCGGCGACGTCGAGGTCGCGGCCGTCGACCCGGGCGGGCTCCAGGGGCCCGAGCGCGATCTCGCCGGACGGGGACCGCTGCGCGTAGACGTTGACGACCGCCAGGAAGCGGTGCCAGGCGATGCCCATCGTGGGCTGCAGGCCGACGACGACGAACCAGCTCATCGAGACGGCGATCTTCACCGTCGCGCAGACCACGACCGCCGCCTCGACGCCCGCGGTCGACGTCCCGGACCACAGGCCGCCGATCCAGGCCGTCGTGGGGAAGTGCCAGGCCGACGCCAGCGCCGCGCCGTGCCGCAGCGCGAGCTCGTGCTCCAGCCCGCGCAGCACGAGGACGGCGAGCACGACCAGCAGCACGGTCGCCTCGACGACGACGGCCTGCCCGGTGTGCGACCCGAAGAACCGGGACCGCCGTGCGGAGGCGGTGTCGGTGGTCCCGGACCCGTCGCCGACCCCGGCCCCCGCCGCCGCGACCGCCCGCGCGGGCGTGGCCGGCAGCCCGCGGGGCGTCGCGCGCACCCGCACGGCGACCAGCGCGAGGATGCCCGCGAGCGACAACCACGCGATGCCCTCGGTGATCCACGCCCAGACGACGCTCGACCCGAGCACCGGCAGCACGAACGCGGGGTCGGCCACCTGCACGTACCCGCCGACCAGCGCGAAGAACAGGATCGGGAACGAGACCATCACGGTCCAGTGCGCGACCTTGACCACCGGCTTGTGCTGGAACCGGCCGTGGCCGAGCATCTCGCGGACCACGAGCCAGGTGCGCCGGAGCACGGGCCGGGACCTGCCGGGCGCGGGGCGCCCCATCCGGATCACGCCGGTCAACCGCACGGCCCCGCGGACGAACACGGCGACCCCGACGACGGTGGCCGCCGCCACGACGACGAGGCAGGTCAGCCGGAGCGCGTCCACCCGCCCACGCTAGCCGCCCGCGGGCCGTGCCCCCGCGAGCCCGAGGTCCCAGGGCGTCGCCCGGGACGTCCGGACGGGGTGTGGCGTCGTGCACATCACCCCGGGTGCACGGCCATCCCTTGATACAGTTGTGGCAATCCCTCGACCGTGGTCGGCGTCAGCGCCCGTGCGTGCTGCGCGTCGCCGTGCATCCGGCGTACCTCGGATGCCCTCCGCTCGCTGACAACACCACACGACCGCCGACCACCTCCCGTCCGCCCGTCCCGGGCCGCGGGCCCGCGCCGGCACCACCGACCGACCGACCACCCGCCCACGACAGG